>JANMWP010000177.1:0-7848 GCA_031394065.1 Chitinophagaceae bacterium | reverse complement strand
AAGTGTTTGAAATTTCAATTAGTTAATGATCCGATTTGATGATTTGAAAATTAACTCATCATCAAATCATCAAATCATCAAATTAACCATGCTTTATCTCATTCCATCTCCCATCGGCAACCTTGCCGATATTACTTTCAGGGCAATAGAAATTTTAAAATCAGTTGACCTTATTCTTGCAGAAGATACCCGTACATCATCTGTACTCTTAAATCACTATCAGGTTCAAAAGCCCATCACGCCTTATCATCAGCATAACGAGCACAAAATATTAGCGCATTTAACTGAGCAGTTGGCTGCCGGTAAAACCATGGCTTTACTTACCGATGCCGGTACGCCGGGTATCAGCGATCCTGCTTTTTTACTGGTAAGAGAATGCATCAAAAATAATATCAGGGTAGAATGTTTACCGGGCGCAACAGCTTTTGTACCTGCATTGGTAAACAGTGGCCTGCCCATCAACAGTTTTTGCTTTGAAGGTTTTTTGCCGCTTAAAAAAGGCAGACAAACCATGATGAAAAAATTGGCAACAGAAGAGCGAACGATGGTTTTTTATGAAAGCCCCATGCGGCTGGTAAAAACGTTAAACGAATTCATACAATACTTTGGTGCAGAAAGGCATTGCTGCGTAAGCCGTGAGCTTACCAAAAAATTTGAAGAGAATGCCCGGGGAACTTTACAGGAAGTGCACGATCATTTTAATGCAAAAACAGTAAAGGGCGAGATTGTGATTGTGGTGGAAGGGAAAAACTAATTACCCACCAGTTTTTTTATTGAAAAACATTTTGATGCTGATGTTTTCTTGATAAAAATGATCATATCAAAATGGCTGGTTAAATTAATTTTAGTGAATTGAAATTTGTCCATTGCAACAGCACCAATTGCCCGGAAAAACTTTTTTTCTGTAATCCATCCACTACCTTCCTGGTCCTTTGAAATATTTCTTAAGTCAAGTAAAAAATTTACTGCATCAGCAGTATTGAAACTGCTTTCGTATGAATTTTCTTTGGTGAGAATGTTGTTGGTAGAATCTAATCCAATAAATTTTTTTCCATCTCTTTGTACTGCAGTATAAGTCCCTTCTGCTGTAGCAAATCCAATGGCAATCATTTGCTTTCCATATAATTTATCCAGATATTCACCCATGCTTTTATATTCAAAACCGTCGTTGTCTTTTCTGATATGTCCGTTATGTGCCCACAATACTATTTTTGCCGATGGGTTTTCATCCAATATCCATTTTACATTTTCAGCCATACTCTCATCTCGGGATGGATTACTGAAATGATTAGCAGTATACTGCCATAATATGCTGGCATTTTGAAATGCCCAGTTAAAATCTTTATTATACTCCCCTGGTTTATGAGCATTTAAACTGTCTATTAGTAATTGTGCATCAGTTTTCATTTTTTTGAAGTTATCATTCCCTTCATTTTTCTTCATCTGCTTTTTTTTGCTAAGCGAATCATAGTCATTTAAGATTGATAAAAAATTTGAGTTATTTAATATCAAATAATCTCTTAGTATTTTAATTGAAACATCAGGAAATTGCATATCAAACCCGGTAAACATAATTTTATTTGTTGCAGTTTCATTATACTTTTTCATCCATTCTATCATATCCAATACTTCCTGTGTATTCCATGTCCAGAAATACATGCCCACCAATAATTTTCGTGGGTCACCTTTACCATCGATAATATATCCATTCAGGGCATAAGCTTCGGGCATATTTGCTTCAATGGAAAAAATGGTAAACCCTTTTTCTTTTACTAAATATTCCAGCATCCGGTGTTTCATACTGAATATTTCCGAACTGCCATGGGTACATTCACCAAGAGAAACTATCCGGGCATCGCCTATTAAATCTTTCAATGGTTTTAAATCATCTAAACCATTTTCGGCTTTTACATATTTTAGAGGGATACAATTTTTGTTCAACCAATCTGTAGCATTTTTACTTTCAGATTGTCCTAATATAAAATTACTAACACAAACAAATACTATTAGCAGGGTGTTTCTTTTCATGTTATGAAACTATTCATAAAATTGTATAACCTCTGTTAAAGTTTTCCTTTTAATATCCGGCACCCAACATTCTTCCGCCGCATATCCAACCGGTACCAATAAAAAAGGTTTTTCATTTGCCGGCCGGTTTAAAATCTTACATAAAAAATTCATGGGGCTTGGTGTATGTGTTAAAGCCACAAGGCCTGCATGATGAATGGCTGCCAGTAAAAAGCCACAGGCAAGTCCGCAACTTTCGGTTGTGTAATATGTATTTGATTTTTTGCCATCAGCATCAAAATAATAACTCTTTTTAAAAACAACGATGAGGTATGGGGCAATTTCCAGAAATTCTTTTTTCCAGTCGGTTTGTAAGGGTAACAGGTCTTTTTTCCATTCATCAGGCATCCGGCCATTATAACTTTCGTATTCTTCCTTTTCGGCTTCAATGCGTATTTGCTTTTTTATTTCAGGGTTGCTCACCACACAAAAGGTCCAGGGCTGTTTATGGGCGCCGCTTGGTGCAGTAGATGCTGCTATAATTATATTTTCAATAACGGCTTTATCAACCGTTTTATCCGAAAAATCACGACAGGTTCGCCGGTTATTCATCCAGGCGGCAAAAGATGCAGATCTTTCAAGTATTTCATCAGCCAGGTATGTATCTCTGCTGTATTGTACAAATGGAAAGCCATTTATAAGTTTTATGTTTTTCATAAAGCTATTTTACCGAAATTTACCGCTATAAATTTTATTACATGAAGAAATCAATTATTTTATTTTTTGCAACATTCAGTATTGCCACATGTTTGTTTGCTCAACCCGGATACTTCGGCTCCGCTCAGTACTGGCAGCAGGCTGTTAAGTATAATATGAATATTGATATGGATGTTACTACAAACCGGTTTACCGGTAAACAAAAACTGGAGTACAGTAATAACTCACCGGTTGCCCTTAATAAAGTTTTCTATCATCTTTACTTTAACGCATTTCAGCCAAACAGTAATATGGATGTAAGAAGCCGTGAGCTTGGTAAGGTTTTGGTAAATGGCAGAGCCGATTGGGATGGAAGGGTTAAAGACCGTATTGTAAATCTGAAGCCGGATGAAATTGGCTATCAAAAAATAATATCCTTAAAAATGAATGGTGTACCACAGCCATTTAAATATCACGAAACCATACTGGAAGTAAATTTAACCAGGGCCATTGCATCAAAAACAAAAGTTGTATTTGATATGGAATTTGAAGCACAGGTTCCTTTACAGATCCGCCGCAGCGGAAGGGATAATCCCACAACCGGTGTACGGTATAGTATGAGCCAGTGGTACCCAAAATTATGTGAGTACGATTATGAAGGCTGGCATCCTACACCTTATGTAGCCAGGGAGTTTTATGGCGTTTGGGGCGATTTTGATGTAACCATCAATATTGAAAAATCATACAAGCTTGGTGCAACGGGTGTTTTAGTAAACGCAAATGAAATTGGCTGGGGTTACGATGTGTCTGGTACAGAATTAAAACCAATTAATAAACCAAAACGAAGCTGGCATTTTACGGGGCAAAATATTCATGACTTTGTTTGGACGGCTGATCCTGAATACCGGCACCTGGTTTATAAAATGCCCAATGGCGGACCAACTTTACATTCTATTTATAATTACAAAGAAAACGATGCCAAAAACGATTCAGCATGGGCCAAAGTGCTTACGGCTGCAGCCACAGCATTGCCTTTTATTGAAAAGAGTTTTGGCAAATATCCTTACCCTCAATATTCTTTCATACAGGGTGGAGATGGTGGTATGGAATATCCAATGGCAACACTGCTTGTTGGCCCGGGTTTGGGCACTGTTTTTCATGAGTGGATGCATAGCTGGTACCAGATGATGTTGGGCACCAATGAAAGCATGTATGCATGGATGGATGAAGGTTTTACGAGTTATGCAGAGGATTTGGTTACTAAATTCTATGATAAGAAATCGGCATTGCAGGGTTACAGAGAATCACTACAACAAAATCCCAACAATAAAAATTTAAAAGAGATTGTTGAAAATTGCCCGGAAGATCATAGCGGGGCTTATTTCAGTTATTTTGGTTTGGCAAAAAGCGGATTTGAAGAACCCATGACAACACACAGTGATCATTACAATTCTAATTATAGTTACAGCACTGCAGCTTATTCAAAAGGCGAAGTTTTTATGGAGCAACTGGGTTACATAGTTGGTGCCGAAGTAAGGGATAAGATTTTACCGGAGTATTATAACCGCTGGCGTTTTAAACACCCCAATGCAAATGACTTTATGAGGGTGGCTGAAGATATTAGTGCGATTCAATTGGATTGGTATAAGGAATACTGGATTAATACCACCAAAACCATTGACTATAAGATTGACAGTTTGTGGGAAGAGAACGGTGTATCAAAGATCCGTTTAAAAAGAATTGGTAATATGCCCATGCCTGTTGACCTGCAACTGACTTACAAGGATGGCAGCACAGCGATGTTTAATATCCCATTAAATTTAATGTACGGTAATAAACCAAATGAAATGGCAACACAAAAAAGGGAGATACTGGAAGAATGGAAATGGACCCATCCAACCTATGTTGTTGAATTGAAGACCAGGCTTACTGATATAAAGATTGCTGAAATAGATCCATCAAAAAGAATGGCAGATGTGGACCGGAAAAATAACAAGCTGGAATTAAACTGGTAACCTGCCTGTTGTATTTACCTGGTCTGACGAGGATGTAAGACCAGGTAAATACAATACCAAAAATCTGAAAATGGAAATAAATATCCGCCGGATAAACATTGATGATGTTTCGGCCTTATCCGTTATTGCCCGGCAAACTTTTTATGATACGTTTACCGGAACCTGCACCGAAGCCGATATGCAGGACTTTTTAGACCAGTACTACAGCACTGAACAATTAAGTACGGAATTGATGGATAAAGAAACCTTTTGCTTTTTTGCAGAAGTTGATGGTGTGCCTGTTGCTTATTTACAATTTAAGGAAGAGTATAAAAATTTTGCTGAAATAAAAAAATGGAAAGCACTGGAGTTAAAAAGGATTTATGTGCTTACCGCATATCATGGAACAGGCATTGCTCAAAAACTAATGGATTTTATTTTGAATTTTGCGATGGAAAAAAAATATGAAGTGCTTTGGCTGGGTGTGTGGGAGCACAATGTAAGGGCGCAAAAGTTTTATGCAAAATACGGTTTCATAAATTCAGGTTACACGCATGATTTTCCGATTGGTAATACTCCTCAAACGGATGTATGGCTTTGGAGATTTTTTTAAGGCTTCCTTGTTTTTCTATCGCCCAAAATATTTATTAACGGCTTCAACACGGTTGGTAACGTGCAGCTTCTCATAAATATGGTACACATGCTTGCGTACTGTTCCTGTAGTAATTAATAATTTTTCAGCAATTTCTTTATACAAAAGACCGGTTGAAAGCATTTCCAGAATTATATGCTCTCTTTTCGAAAGTACATCCAGCGAAGAACCCAAAGAAGTTGTTATAGACTTGTTTTTAAAAGCGGCAACCACTTTACTGGCAATCTGGCTGCTCATAGGTGCTCCTCCCTCTATTAATTCAGCAATGCCTTCCAGCAGTTTGACTGGTTGTGTCTTTTTTAAAATATATCCACTGGCACCGGCACGTAAGGCCTCAAATATTTTTTCATCCTCCTCATAAATGGTACACATCATGAATAATATTTCAGGATTGCTTACTTTTAATTCACGTACCACTTCAATACCATTTATACCATCGCCAAGGCCTATATCCATTAAAACAACTTTAGGATTTAATATGGGTAATTTTATCAAAGCCTCTTCGCCGGTTGTACATGACCCGGCCAGGAAAAAGTCATCCGACGATTCAATAATTTGTTCCAGCGCCTGGCGGATATCATTATTGTCTTCAACTATTGCTACAGATCTGTTCATAGTTTTACAAAAGTGGTACTAATAATTGATTTCAACAATACCCTAAAGGGGTAATAGGCATTACCTGATAGGTATATAGAGGAGGTATTTTTCTGCAAAAAATTCAAGTGGAAATATTTTTTCTATCTCCCAAACCATTGGTTTGCACCCACTTTCAAAAATTTCAATGGTTAAATCGCCGCCTTTTAAACAAATGAGCCCATTTGGTACACCAGCTAAAGAAATTTTGTTTTTTTGAATGAGCGGTTTACTCCAATGCCAAAGATCTTTTAGCGGGGCTACGGCTCTGGAGATCACTACATCAAATTTTCTGTTTTTTATTTCTTCGGCACGGCTATGTTGTGTAGTTAAATTCTGTAAACCTATGGCAGCTGCAATTTCTGAAACAACTTTCAGTTTTTTATTAATACTGTCAACCAAATGAAAATTTGCATCCGGAAACATAATGGCCAGCGGTATGCCGGGGAAACCACCGCCACAGCCCAGGTCCATCACCTGCATGTCTTTTGTAAATTCAAATTTTGATGCAATTGCCAGTGAGTGTAAAACATGGTGCTCATAAAAATTATCCATATCCTTGCGGGAGATTACGTTTATTTTAGCATTCCAGTCGGTATATAAATCTTTAAGGGCAGCAAACTGCTCAATCTGCTTCTCCGAAAAATCAATAAAATATTTTTGTATCAACTCCATAAAAAAAATAATAGTAAAATAAAACACAATCTTCCCTTCTATCTTCCAGATTTCCCTCTCCTCACCGGGGAGAGGATAGGAGAGGGGCCCTACTTCCACGCCTTCCCCGGCCTTTTAAATACCGCCACCGCAAATATCAGGTAATAAAAAAACATCCAGATATCAATGAATAAAAACCAGGGATACATGGCCTGTTCATTTAATTTTTTCATTGCAGGATATAAAATAAATGCCTGTACCAGAAAACGTATGCCAAATACAATCAGGGCCAGTTGCCAGTTATAAAATACAATAGCTGCTGCCAGCAAGGGGTAAAATAAAAAATGCGACAAAGTATATAACCCCAGTAAAAATTTATGTAACGGCTTATAAAACTTTCCGGTACTGTAATGCCGGTTCTTTTGCTTTATCCAGCCGCCCCATGTTTTAGGAGGTTCGCTTAAAGTAAAAGCTTCTTTGTCAATATTTATTTTAGTATTTTTTTTGGTTGCAGCCATATTAATAAACAGGTCATCATCGCCGCTGGCAATATTGTTATGTGCCGAAAAACCTTTGTGCCTGAAAAAAATTGTTTTTTTATAGCTGAGGTTGCGGCCCACGCCCATATAGGGTTTGCCAGCCAGTGCATAAGATAAATATTGCAGTGCCGTATGAAAAGTTTCCCAGCGTACAATTTTATTTAACAGGCCCGCTTTTTTATGATAAGCTCCATAGCCTAAAACAATCTCGGTGTTTTCATCAAAGCTTTGTTGCATTTTATCAATCCAGTATTCACTGGCAGGTACACAATCGGCATCAGTAAGTAAAACAATTTCGTGTTTGGCTGTTTTTATGCCAATACTTAAAGGGAATTTTTTACCGGGTATCAGTTTGGCTTCCTGTTTTAATTCCACTACCTGCAAATGCCTGTATGTTTTCTGGTATTCTTCCAGTAAATATTTTGTGTCATCAAAGGAATTGTCATTCACTACAATCACTTCATGCGTTGTGCTGTATTGCTGAACCAGCGCTCCCGGCAAATTTTTTGCTAAATTTGCTGCTTCATCACGGGCACAAATAATTACCGATACCGGATGAGTTTGCGAAACAGTTTTATTTTTTGGTTTGTAAACAGCCAGTCTTATAAAAAAGAACAGGTAATAAAAAAGCTGTATCAGGGTTACCAGGCAAAATGCATAAAAAAGCAATTGC
>JANMWP010000171.1:0-10749 GCA_031394065.1 Chitinophagaceae bacterium | reverse complement strand
CCGCTGCTTTTATACCCACTTTGTGGTATTGCATGCCGCCTTTTTCCAAAAAAGTTCCCACTTTGAGGTATTGCACAGTTTAAAAATATTTTTAAACTTTGTTGTGTTAAAAATATTAATCATTTAAAACTTAAAATTATGAGTTCCACTTCCGAAAAAGGCCTGGCAAAAATGCTGGGTAACTTCAACAGTCTTATTTCGGCCTGCACCGGCTATGGCGGCAAATATGTGCCCGGCCGTAAACAACTGCAGTTGCCGCAATTGCAGGCCCTGCACCTGAATGCCAAAGGCCAGCTTACCCTGGTACACACGGCCGCAGCAGCCGATACCAAAGCCGTTAATGAACGGCAGCTTGTTTTTGAGCCGCTAAAAGACAGGGCAAACCAGGTTGTTTATTCGCTGGCATCCTCAGAGGCAGATGCCAAAATTGTTGAAGATGCAAAAACCATCAACCGCAAAATTCAGGGTACCCGCCTGCCCAAACCCAAAAAACCGGCCGATCCCCAGGTGGGGGCAGACCCTGCAACCATCAGCACCTCTCAGCAAAGTTTTGATAGTGTGCTGGATAATTTTGACAAATTGTCTCAGTTGGTTGCTGCCGAGCCCATGTACAAACCCAACGAGCCAGAGCTGGCCCTTACCGGCCTCACTACTTTTATTGCTGCCATGGAAGCATCCAACCAGGCGGTTATTGATAGTACCACGGCCTTAAGCAATGCACTTATAAGCCGTAATAAGGTGTTATTTGCCGAGCCCGATGGCTTGGTTCCCATAGCCGATGCGGTAAAATTGTACCTGCGTTCAATTTACAAGGTTTCAAGCCCCGAGTATAAGCAGGTAAGTAAATTGCAGTTTCCAAAATCAGCCTGATCTTAATTTGCAGGCATTATAAAATATATTGTTCGTAAAATCCAATATCCTGCTTTAAAAACTATTCCTGCGCCTGTACAATTCAGGTAGGCTTCCATAAAACCTGGGTAAGCTTCCATAAAACTTGGGTAGGCTTCCATAAAACTTGGGTAGGCTTCCATAAAACTTGGGTAGGCTCCCATAAAACCTGGGTAAGCTTCCATAAAACCTGGGTAGGCGGCCATAAAACTTGGGTAGGCTTCCATAAGACCTGGGTAGGCGGCCTCAAAAAAAACATTCAAATACATTATCTTTTTATTATTATTAATTATTATATTTGATAAACAGCCAACCCACCCCCAATGACAGTAGCAGAAGAACAAATACGCAAACAGATTAATGAAAATATTGCCATGCAGGCATACCTTCATCAATTTAACCAGGCAGAGGTTAATGGTTTTATGTCGTTTTACGTACATAAAAAATATATGTGGTTAAACCATGCAGAAAGATATATTGGCCAGGAAGACGAAGACGCTTTGCAATGGGTTAGCCAGGCAACAAGGCACCTGGAGATCATTCAGCAAAAAAAATTATTCGATCTGCAGTGCCGGTGGCGGGCAGAAAAAATAAACATACCCGATGTACGCACAACCGCCGATTTTATCGCCTGGGAATATAATATTTTAAACTGCCCTTTTTTAGAACCGGTAACCACAGATGATATTGAGTTGTATGCACAATACCTGTTGCTCGAAAACCCCGATACCAATAATTCAATATATGCAGGTTACGAAAAATGGCAGGAGTACGACGAAATAATTGAGGCCTATAAAACAAATAATGAAAACCGCAACTTTCCGGAGTGGTACGATTTTTACAATGGCCGCCGGGGTACCGGTGTGTATATGTTGCTGCCCGATATTCGTGGCGAAAAAGAAACAGTATATACCAGTCTTGCACTGGAGCAGGAAAAGATAGAAAGCAATTACACACCCACATCGCCTGACACCCGCAAAAGCCTGCCTTATACCGAAAACGATCATTTTAACTGGTTTGTAAAAACATTTGAAACCAAACAGGTACAGGAACTGTACACGGCATGGCAATGGCACACCCGCACAAGTGATATAGAAGAAGAAATGCAGTATTATATAGACATACTTATGGAAGCAGATGAGCCCATACCCATGCCGGCCAATTACAGCTGGCAGGAAGCTATTAAGCAGGCAGCCAATAGTTTTGTAAATAAAAAAACCGCCGAAGCATTACCCGAAGCGCTGGAGCAATACCTGATGAAATTACAGATGAATATTACCCTCACCAATCAACAAGATAAGATGTACAGCACCCTGTTATGGATAAAAGATCTGAATGAAGGGCGTATTTTAAAAGGCCGTAAATTAAGTGGTGAGCCCGAAGATTTTAATTTTTAATCACCCTGCTTAAGGAAGTGCAACCTCATGTTTTTCGATTTTTCTGCCGCCGTAGGTAGCTATCGCCGTTTGGTACCAGATGACATAACGGATTTCTGGCACAGTTTTGTACATCATAGCTTAAACAGCTATCATGAAAAATGATTTAACAACCATAATCGTTAAGAACGATCTGCCTTTGCAGGCAGGCAACAACCCGCTAAGTAATGATCCGGCCGGCACGGCCGATATAGAAATGGCTAAAACAAAAAATCCTGAACAAAAGCCGGATATGGTTACCCCCGAAACCGAAAAGCCCGATATACAGGAATTGCCAAAAACAAAAAACCATCCCGAAGTAGAGGAAACAAATATTGATGAAGCGCCTGCTACGGAGGTTAAAGAAATTCCCGGTCAACAACCGGAAGAGAAACCCGGTTCCTGATTGCAGCATAACTGCCAGGTAAACTGATATTTATTTACACAGCTTTATTTAAGCATCGGCAGCATCATTGGTGCCAGCCTGTCGGCCCAGTTTTTATATTCCAGCGCAGAAGGGTGCAGGCCGTCGTAAGCCAGCAGGGCGGCATTGTTTTTAGCAAGCCGGGTGCCAGGGGTAATATCCAGGTAAGCCACGGTATAACTTGCTGTAACATTTTTATTAATGGCATTAAACCAGTCCAGCTCTTTTCTTATCTGTGCTGTATCGCTGCCGGCAGCAAAGGGCGTTACACTGTAATCGGGTATAGATAGTACAAATACATGATCTTTTTTTCCGTTGGCCAGTTGTATGGCTTTATCCAGCAGGCTGGTAAAGCGCTGGCGGTAACCGATGGTATCGTGGGTTTGGTATTGGTCGTTAACCCCTATCAGCAAACTCACCACATCGTGGTTAGCCGGGTTTTGCGTAGCAATGGCATTGCTGAGGTTACTGGTTGTCCAGCCGGTAGTTGCAATATAATCGGGCTCGCCAATATTAATCCCCGATTGTTTTAGCAGGTTGGCCGTTTGTGCCGGATACCTGCCAGCGGCAGCAACAGACTGGCCAATGGTGTACGAGTCGCCCAGGGCAAGCCATGTTTTAAGTGGTGCGGTACTGCCGCCGGTGCCTGTATAAACTGCTGTTGGCGTATCTGCTTTTTTGCAGGCCAGCTGCAGCACACAAAACAGGATAAATATTACTGATCTCATAACATCATAAACGAATTAACCGGGGGCATGGTTTACAGTTTTGGGGTTTATAACGTGGTATAACATGGCTGTAACAAAATGCCCCCCGGTAAACCGGGGGGCTTAAATATCAAACCCGTAAATTATTTTTTAGCCGGATAATGCTGTATATGTTCGTCTAGCTCAATCATTTTACCGCCTTTCATTTTGCAGTCGTCAATAATACTAAGTGAATCGGCTACGCCTTTTTCATTTTTCCAGTTTTGCTTGTACCATAGGGTTACCCATTCATCTTTTTTATCGGCTGATATAACAGATTCGTAATCGTACATGGTAATCACATAATCAGTACTCTGGTTTCGCATTGCAGTAAAAGACTTTATGGCACTATCGCGACTCATGGTGGCCTGGTAATTATCCATGCGCATGTGCAGGGAGTCGCCGATTAGGTTGCCCAGTGCAGTAAAGTCTTTATCTACATAGGCTTTAAGGGCACCCATGGCAGCAGCCACATTTTCGTTGCTGCCTATCTGCCAGTTTTGGTAGGGCTTCTCCAGTTTGTAAGGCAGTGTTACTTCAGCGGCCGGCTTGGTGGCGGTGCCGGTTGAGTCGCTGCCGGAAGCCTGTTTGGTGCCGGCATTGTTGCAGCTTGCAAATGCAATGCCCAGGCAAATAATTACAATCAATTGTTTCATGAAAAGTTTGTTTTGGTGTAAATAAAATGTTTTGCTAATAATTTAATGGAGCAAAAGGTATGGCGAATAAAAATGAAATGCAAATTTTAAGTGCTTATAATTTTTTTATCGTTACTGGTTGGCCGCCGGCAACCGGTTGTATGTAACCATGTTGTATTCTTTTCCCCACCCTATCCACATTACTTCTGCAACATATTTAAATAACACAAGCTTTACAATTTCTTTACGTTATAATTTGAGCTTACACACATTAAAACCATACACATGTTGCAAAGTAAAACGGTGCTTTCGCTAACTATTGATCTGCTGGCCAACAATGCTTTTAATCATTTAAAAGATGATGAGATATCGGCCCTGCACCATTTAATATTAAAATTGCAGGAGCCGCTTACCCCCATACAACAAAACCTGTTGCTTACTTTCTGGAACCATGCTTACACCGGCGATTTACCTGCCGCCTTATTGTACCGCTGCAATACCGTGCTGCAGCAACTTGGCCGCACCCCGTTGGAAGAAACGGGGATAGAAATGGAGATGTATTAACATTTTTTTCTGCCTTTTAAAAATCTGGCACGCTTTTACTACGTAAATAAGTAAAACAAACGATCATGATAAAGCTTTCGTATTACGTATCAGCAGATAAACAGAATCCGCTGTTTCAACAGTATTACCTGCAAGGCCGTGTACATACACGTGACTATGCATTTTATATGCGTAAACTTGCTTTTATGCAACAACATAAGCAGTCTGCGCCTGTAAAAAAAGAAGAAACCCATAATAATAACAACGGCTGATCTCTTTTTTAATTTTAAATGCATCCTCCATGATCCGGAAATTAAAATCGGGCGGGTATAGGATTTACTCCCGAAAAAAAAATCCCAGGACAAATAAGCGCCGCAACCTGGGAACATTTTCCACACTGGCAGCCGCCAAAAAGCACGAACAGGAAATACAATATTTTAAACACCATCATTAAATACATAAAAAAAGATTGACCGGTTACCCGGTCAATCTTTTTTACTGCTGCCTGTTATTAAATCTGTGGTTCACTAACCGGCTACCAAATCGTCACAATATATGATGGAGTTGTTGTGCTTTTTTACCACAATGGTTTTTTACCTGATGGCTTTATTGCATTTTTAGGTTTTGAAGAAAGATGCATATTGCTATGCGGATCTCCCTTTGAAGTTGCCTTGTTAAATACATTTTTGTCGAATGTTTTAACCGGGTCTTCTGTTTTAACCGGTGCTTCATTCAGGCCGTCGCCAGGCACCATCATTTGTGTGTTGATATTGGCTGCATTTTCTACAGTGGCATCGGGTAACTGTATTACAGGTGTTGTTTCTTTTTTTATAATAACCTTTTTAGCTGGTGCCGGTTTTACCGGTACCAATTTCTTTATTGCAATAGCTTTTTTTGCAAGCGATTTCTTTACAGCAACTTTTTTAAGAATTACTTTTTTTCCTTTCGAAGCGGCAGGTTTTACAACCGGTTTCTTTACAACAACTTTTTTAGGTGCTGCTTTTTTTACAACTGCTTTTTTTTGTGGTGATTTTTTTACCACTTTCTTTACGATTGCTTTTTTTGCAACAACCTTTTTAGTAACTGCTTTCTTTACAGGTTTAGATTTTTTTGCCATGATCTGTTTTTAGAGAGATGTAATAAAGAGGAATATTGGTATGATATAGTATACCAAAACTGTGCCACTAAAAAACCCACTTCATAATGAAGTGGGTTTATCAAAATTTATCAGCTCTGTTTTACCAGGGATATTTATTTTCTGCAATGAGCTTATCTGCAATTCTTCTTCTTGCATCTTTACTGTTGAATGGTTCTGTTTTTGTAAAACGCTTCAGGCCCAGCAGCATCATGCGTTGCTCATCGCCACTTGCAAATGCATTAATGGCTTCCTTACCGGCTTTATTTACTTTATCATTTGCATCATTCAGGTAGCAACGCATCATATCAATCTGTATCTGGCTTGCGGCTTCGCCCTGCTTATCTACCATCTTCATAATACGCAGTAATGTACTTTCGGCTTCAAAGGTTTCAATGGCCATATCGGCAATGTTCATCAGTATTTCCTGCTCGTCGTTCAATTTCATCATCAGCTTTTGTACGGCTGCACCGGCCACCATCAAAATACATTTCTTCATGTTTACAATGGTCTTGCGCTCTTTGGCAAATGCAGTTTCATCATCATTGCCAAACTCAGGTATGCTCATTAATTCTTTGCTAACTGCCATAGCCGGGCCCATTAAATCAAGCTTGCCTTTCATGGCTCTTTTCAAAATCATATCAACCGTAAGCAGGCGGTTAATTTCGTTGGTGCCTTCGTAAATGCGGTTAATACGGCTGTCGCGGTAACCACGGCTTATGGGATACTCATCGCTGAAACCATTACCACCATGCACCTGCACACCTTCATCTACAGAATAATCAAGCACTTCGCTGCCATGCACTTTTAAAATGGCACACTCAACTGCATATTCTTCGGCTGCACCAAGGAGGGCTTCGGCAAATGTTTTGCCGGCAGCTGCCAGTTCGGTTTCTTTATCATCTATCCATTTAGCAGTTCTGTATATGGCAGTTTCACTCACAAAAATGCGGATGGCCATTTCGGCCAGTTTGTATTTGATAGCACCAAAATTGCAAATGGCTGTTTTAAACTGCTCCCGGGTGGTGGCATATTTAACCGTATCTGTTAATGCCCATTTTGATGCACCGATTGCTGCGGCTGCCAGTTTTAAACGGCCAATGTTTAAAATATTAAAGGCAATGATATGGCCCTTGCCAATCTCTCCCAATAAATTTTCAACCGGTACTTTACAATCCTGAAAATACAACTGCACGGTTGAGGAACCTTTAATGCCCATCTTGTGTTCTTCGGGGCCCTGTGTAAATCCTTCCATGCCACGCTCTACAATAAATGTTGAGAATTTATCGCCGTCAATTTTTGCAAACACGGTATATACATCAGCAAAACCACCATTGGTTATCCAGCATTTTTGTCCGTTGAGGATATAATTTTTCCCATCTTCGCTAAGTATGGCTGTTGTTTTTGCACCAAGGGCGTCGCTGCCGCTGTTGGGTTCGGTTAATCCGTATGCACCTTTCCACTCGCCGCTGGCCAGTTTGGGAATGTATTTTTTCTTTTGTTCTTCTGTACCAAAATATAAAATGGGCAAGGTACCAATACCCGTATGTGCTGCAACAGCCACACTGAAAGAGAAGCCGCCACCAAGGCCCTCGTTAACAAGGGTTGATGTAATAAAATCTTTTCCCAATCCGCCCAGGTCTTCAGGAACCGATGCTCCCAAAAGCCCCTGCTCGCCTGCTTTAACCATCAGCGATGGCATCAGGCCTGGTTCCATTTTATCCATACGCTCAACGATGGGTAACACTTCAGTATTTAAAAACTGAATGCACATGTCCTTTACCATCAACTGCTCTTCATTAAAGTCTTCGGGTGTGTAGGTTTCAAATGCATTGCTTTCTTTAATTAACCATTCGCCGCCTTTGAGGGGTGTGGTGGTTGGGGTGGTGGCTGTGCTCATACAATTTATTTAAAAGTTTATAATCGTTGTTCGTTGCAGGTTGTTCGTTGTTCAGTTTTATAACTGCCGCAGCATTTCGGTCAACGAACAACGGCCAACCTACTTAAGGTTATCATACACCATCTGCAAAACCTCTTTGGCAATTTCAATCTGCCCGTTTGTAACACCCATCAATGCTTCGTTTAAAGTAGTGTTGGCTACTTCCATGCAATCTTCTTCCAGTTGTTTTCCTTCGGGCGATAATACAATCAGGTTTTTGCGGCGGTCTTCTTTGGATGCGTTTCTTTTTACCAGTTTCAGTTTTTCCAGGTTATCAACCAGCCGGGTTATGCTTGGTTTATCACGAAAAGTTGCATCGCATAATTGTTGCTGACTCATACCATCAACTTTCCATAAATGATACAGCACACTCCACTGCTCAATGGTTATTTCTATCCCGGCCTGCTTAAAATTCTTTTGCAGCCTGCGTCCTATTGCCGTGCTGGCTTTACCGGTTATAAAGCTGTAGAGTTCGCCCTTCTTAAATTGGTTGTTTGGCATATAGTTGTTTATGCAACTAAACAAAGATAATCATTCGTTTGAAATTTTAAAATTTATTTTTGTACCCAACGGTACAGCCTTCAAGGGAGTTTATCCTGAGCGGAGTCGAAGGACACTCTTGTACTGTAAATCAATATGCAGCAAGCTTTACTCACCACTTTATTCATCATTTTCGGCTTATATGTGCTGCTCATCCTTTACTATTGGAGAGGCTGGCTGAGCATTCCCAACTACAAACCACAAACCACAAACCACAAACCACAAACCCGCATTTCAGTTATTATTCCGGCAAGGAATGAGGAAGAAAATATTGCCGCCTGCTTAGATTCTGTTTGCAATCAATCTTACCCTAATGATTTATTTGAAGTGTTGGTTGTAGATGATTATTCAACTGATAACACAGCATCTATTGTAAAATTGTATGAGGGTAAAAATGTAAACCTCATTTCATTAAAAGATTTTATCGCTGATGATATAAACTCCTACAAAAAGAAAGCGATTGAAATTGCCATAGCACAATCAACCGGTGAACTGATTGTTACCACTGATGCTGATTGTTTTGTGCAGGAAAACTGGTTACAAACCATTGCTGCATTTTATGAACAAAATAACCCTGCATTTATTGCAGCACCGGTTGCTATTGATTGCAGTAACAAGTTCATTGAATTTTTCCAGGGCCTAGATTTTATGACGCTGCAGGGCATTACCGGTGCATCGGTACATAAAAAAATACACAGCATGTGCAATGGTGCCAACCTGGCTTATACCAAAAAAGCTTTTGAAGAAGTGGGTGGCTTTGCAGGCATTGATACTATTGCCAGCGGCGACGATATGCTGTTGATGCATAAAATATATAAACGTTACCCGGATAAAGTGATGTTCTTAAAATCGAAAGCAGCGATTGTACAGACGACTCCGGTAAATTCAATAAAAGAGTTTTTTAACCAACGCATCCGTTGGGCCAGCAAGGCTGATAAGTATGATGATAAAAGAATTTTTGCGGTACTGCTGTTAGTGTATATTGTAAATGTGTTGTTGCTGGCGCTGCCGGTGATTGCTGTATTTGATAATGTTCAATATTCAATGTTCAATGTTCAATGTTCAATGATTGGCGTATGGTTATTGTTACTGCTTTTAAAAACATTGGTGGAATTATTATTTCTTTACCCGGTTGCAAAATTTTTCAATAAGCAATCCATGTTATGGTTATTTCCGCTGATGCAGCCCTTTCATATTATATACACGGTTATTGCCGGCTGGCTGGGCAAGTTTGGAAGCTATAGCTGGAAAGAAAGAAAAGTAAAATAAAGTTTTGAATCTGTAAATTACAACATGACCCAAACCAATTTTTCTTTTAAAGCTGAAATGTGGAAGCGTCTCAAAAAAAACAGGGGCGCTATGTTTGGCCTGTTCATTATTGTATTAGCTGTTCTGATTTCTATTTTCGGTTACATAATCGCACCTGATAATTCACCCAATGCCGATCTGCAAACTGTGGAGATACAGGCAAAGAAAGCGGGATATGCACAAGAGTTTTTAAAAATACCCAACAAGGAAATTCAGGAAGGTAATTGGTTAAATCATTTCACCAGCGGTAAAAAAAATAACTTTCAATTAATACCAATTAAAGGCTACCGCATAAACGGTGATAGTCTTTTAATAAATAAATTTATTGATGATGATACAACTGTTATTCAATATTATTCCATCAATCAGTTAACCAATAATAATCCTGCTGCCATTCAACAAAACATCATCACCAAAAAATATTGGTTAGGTACCGATAAATTTGGCAGGGATATTTTAAGCCGTCTCATCATTGGCACAAGGGTTAGCCTGGCTGTGGGTTTAATTGCAGTACTTATTTCTTTAACGCTTGGCATTATTTTAGGCGCGCTTGCCGGTTATTACCGTGGCCGGGTTGATGAAGTAATTATGTGGCTGGTAAATGTAACCTGGAGTATTCCAACTTTGTTACTGGTATTTGCTATTACCATGGCCATGGGAAAAGGTTTCTGGCAAATTTTTATTGCCGTTGGGCTAACCATGTGGGTAAGTGTAGCCCGGCTGATACGTGGACAGGTAATGGCCATTAAAGAGATGGAATACATACAGGCTGCCCGTGCTTTGGGTTTAAAAAACAGCCGTATCATACTCCGACATATTTTACCAAACATCCTGGGTCCGGTTATGGTTATTGCAGCATCTAATTTTGCAACGGCCATTATTGTAGAAGCCGGTTTAAGTTTTTTAGGTATCGGTATTCAACCGCCACAACCCAGCTGGGGATTAATGATAAAAGAGAATTATAATTTCATCATCACACACAATCCTTTGCTGGCTTTAATTCCGGGATTTGCCATTATGTTACTGGTGCTGGCTTTTAATTTATTAGGAAATGGATTGAGGGATGCACTAACCCCCGAGTAAAACCCCCTCCGCCCCCTGAAGGGGGAACTTGAGACTCTGATACTTTGAATATTCTTTCGAAATTTTAAGGCTTAAATAAATGCGGACTGTATA
>JANMWP010000150.1:0-1505 GCA_031394065.1 Chitinophagaceae bacterium | reverse complement strand
GAAAATGCTGCGGCAAATTTTGGATCCGGCCCGGGTTGGGACAAAATGGCTAACATGGCCAACTACAACAAATTTGCCGTTGCGGCTTCTGATCTTAGCGGTAAATGGACAAGCAATTTTACCGGGGCCATTCAATATGTAAGTGCAACTACAGGTTTAGATGCAGGAATGGATACTCATGCGTCTGTTGAAAATTTTAACATAAGTTCCGGCAATAACTACAATTGGGATATAGGAGTTGCCAGTGGCCAGGTTGGAAATATTAAATTTCAAAGTAAAAAATCAAGTGGCAGGTTAACAATGACAGGTAACTGGAAAATAAACTTTTCTGATATTGAAGGAAGATCCCGGAGTTATGATGCTTATTTCTCCTGCATAAAGGGTTTGCGGATACTATGGTTAGACAATAAGGCTTTTGCTAAAATTAACTGATTGCAGGCACCTGAACTTAACACGTTATACAGTAAATAAGAATGCTGATTCTGTTTGCCTCATAATACAATAGAATTTATTCTTTACAAATACTATTTATCTTCGCAGCGATGGAAAATTTTCAATCACTGCGGATAGTTTTTATGGGCACTCCCGAATTTGCCGTTGCATCGCTTGATGCGTTGGTAAAAGGCGGTTGCAATATTGTGGGCGTAATTACTGCACCCGATAAACCTGCTGGCAGGGGCATGCAATTGCAGCAAAGTGCTGTAAAAAAATATGCAGTTGAAAATAACCTGCATGTGCTTCAACCCGAAAAATTAAAGAACGCTGAATTTTTAGAAGCACTAAAAGCTTTGAATGCCGATCTGCAAATTGTTGTTGCTTTCCGTATGTTACCCGAAGCAGTTTGGAATATGCCACCGATGGGCTCTGTAAACCTGCATGGAAGCCTGTTACCGCAATACCGCGGTGCGGCTCCCATTAACTGGGCTGTTATCAACGGTGAAAAAGAAACCGGTGTTACTACCTTTAAATTAAAACATGAAATAGATACCGGCGATATTTTATTGCAGGAAAGTTTTCCGATTAATGAAACCGACAATGCCGGTGATGTACATGATAAAATGAAGGCAATTGGCGCAAAACTTTTAGTAAAAACTGTTAAAGGATTGGCTGATGACAGCTTAGAAGAAACTCCGCAATCGTCAGCCGTGAATGGTGAGTCGTCAGACGTGAGTGAGGAAACTGCCGGAGCAAACTCACGACTCACGACTCATGACTCACGACTTCATTACCATTGCTACTGTGCGTCCGGAAACAATTATGGGAGATACAGCTATCTGTGTACATCCGGATGATGAACGATACAAACACCTGCACGGCAAATTTGCTTTTGTTCCATTGATTGATCGCCGCATTCCAATTATTACTGATGAATATGTAAGCATGGATTTTGGAACTGGTGCATTAAAAGTAACTCCTGCCCATGATATAAACGACAATCTGCTGGGACAAAAACACAAACTGGAAGTTGTTGACATATTTAATGAAGATGGAACGCTGAATGCAGA
>JANMWP010000100.1:0-8155 GCA_031394065.1 Chitinophagaceae bacterium | reverse complement strand
TAAATAATGACAGGATTGTTATAAAAATAAACAAACTGGCAAGCACAATAAAAAAAACCTTTAAATAACCGCATTTTTATTTTTTACTCCCACTTAAAAACTTTTACAGCCACAATATAAACGACTAAACCCCATATCAGTAATATCCCTATTTCAGTACGCACCTGCCATAAATTCTGGCCCTCAAAAGCAACAGCACGCATGGCAGTATTCAAGTGCGTAAGCGGCAAAGCTTTTGAAATGGGCTGTAACCATTTGGGAAATGCTTCCACCGAAAAAAATGTGCCCCCCAATAAAAATTGTGGTAAAGTTATTAGGTTTGCAAAGGGCGGTATGGTGCTGTCATTTTTTGCCAAACCACTTACAATAAAACCAAAGCCCATAAAAATTATAAGCCCAATAAAACTTAAAAGCAGCATTTCCAGTAAGGTCCTGAATCCGTTTACCAGTGTAAAACCAAATATGTAATAACCAGCTAAAATTATTACAATAGCAGTAATCATTTGAAAGATAACCCTTGCTAAACCTTCGCCCAAAATAATATGAGTCCGACTGATTGGAGTGGCAAAAAATCGTTTTAATACCAATGTTGACCGCAAATTAAAAAACATAAAAGCAACACCAAAAACACCTGAGCTTAAAAGTGAAAAACCCAACTGGCCGGGTAAAATAAAATCTATCGTTTTGTATTCTCTTACAACTTCCCGATCAACCGGATGTTCCCTGTTGGCATTAACATACGTAGGTCGTTCAGGAAATTTTGCATTGTTTATTTTATCACTGATGGTATTTAATATTGGCAATACCTGTGGCCATTTATCATCACTGGCACTCGTACTTTTAATAGAATACTGATAGGAGGCAGACCGTTCATTTGGCTTTTCAATTTTTAGAATTCCTGCAATTTTTCCTTTAACAAGGCTTGATCGTAAATCCTCATCAGTTTCAAAATGTACAATTTTTATCCGGTTGCTGGTTTTTATTGAATCATAAAGCGCATTGACGGTATCACAATTTTTATCAATGGCTAATTTATATACCGGCACGCCCCCACCATTACCTATAAAACCAAATACCAAAATGAATATGAAAGGAAATACAAAACTAAAAACCACTGCCGAAGGGCTTCTGAAAATGGCTCTTAAACTTGCTTTCGTAATGGCCAACATAGCCCTCACTTGACTGTATTTTTGCATAACTTACTGTTATTGAAGCGTAAAGCTATTGGTAAAAAAGGATTTTAAAAAATTTGTAACCTTGCGACATGTGTCGTATATTTGTGAGACAAATGTCAGAATCATGAAAAAGAAAGAAAAAATTACAAACTATAAACCAAACAATACAATTTCTAAATTAGAAGAACCAATGCCTGTATATCGCAGTGTAAAAGCATTGCCACAGCTAAAAGATTTTACTTTCAGCGAATTTAAGAAAATTGCCGATAAAAGTCCGTTTACACAAAGTGAATGGGCTGGCATACTGCATGTAAGCGAACGCACATTACAGCGCTATGCAAAAAATAACGGCAGTTTTGCTCCCATAAATGCTGAGCGTGCTTTGCAAATTGAAAAGGTTTTAAAAGAAGGCAAAAATACTTTTGGCAAGGTTGAAAATTTTTACAACTGGCTAAAGCGTAACCCATACATGCTTGGTGGCAATCTTTCTTTTGATTCTTTATACTCGGCCAATGGTATCGAAAGAGTATTAACCCAATTGATCAGAATACAACATGGGTTATTTGCATGATTGTTTATCGAATTACCAATTCGCAGTTTAAAGATGACATCTCCGGCAATGGCGCAAAAATAAAAGGCGCCAGGTGGAACCTGCAGGGCAGCAGCATGCTATATACCGCAGAGAATATTTCTCTGTGCATACTGGAACTTTTAGTTCATATCGGGCTGCAGGATATTCAAAATTTTTACCACTTGCTTGCCATTTCAATTCCGGATGGTGTTTCTGTAAGTGAAATAAGTATAAGAAAATTAAAAACCAATTGGCTGGAAGATGAGGACTACACCGCTTTTATGGGCACTGAATTTTTAAAAAATAATGAAAATCTCGTTTTAAAAGTTCCGTCTGCCATTATTGAGGAAGAACATAATTTACTTATCAACCCTTATCATACAGATTTTAAAAAAATAAAAATCAAAAAATCAAAAGAATTTATTTTTGATCAACGGCTTTATACTTTTAAATGAATACAGTTTACCTCCTTCTTGGCAGCAATATCGGCAACAGCAAAACCAGTTTAGCAAAAGCCATAACGCAAATAGAAAAACAAATTGGTACAATAACCCGTCTATCAAGCCTGTATACTACTGCAGCATGGGGCAATACCAGGCAGCCCGATTTTTTAAACCGGATAATTATTGTTAAAACAGCATTATCGGCGCTTCAAACCATGCAAACTATCCTGGTTATCGAAGAAGAAATGGGCAGGATAAGAACCGTTAAAAATGCACCCCGTATCATAGATATTGATATTTTATTTTTCAACAAAGAAATAATTGAACTGGAACAACTCTCCATTCCTCATCCCCAAATCCAAAACAGGCGCTTTGTATTGGTACCACTCAATCAATTGTCGCCTAACCTTATGCATCCGGTACTTAAAAGTTCGGTACACCAACTTCTTTTATACTGCCCCGACAGACTGAATGTGAAAAAGTTTTAATTGTATAAAAGCCGTTTCCGCTTATTTTGCAGTCCGCTTTATACTACTGCATGAAATATAATTTTGTTACCATTGAAGGGAATATTGGTGCCGGTAAAACCACCCTGGCGCATTTGTTAAGCAAGCATTTTAATGCCCGGCTTATTCTGGAAGAATTTGCAGACAATCCGTTTCTTCCTAAATTTTACGAAAACCCCGGCCAGTATGCATTTCCGCTGGAATTGTTTTTTATGGCTGAGCGTTACAAACAGTTAAAAGATCTGTTGCAGACAAAAGATATGTTTCAAAACATAACCATATCCGACTATCTTTTTACCAAATGCCTGTTATTTGCCAAAGTAAACTTACCTGATGAAGAATTTCGCCTGTATCAAAAGCTTTTCGAAATTATAAATCCACAAATAGTGCAGCCCGATATTGTTATTTACCTGCACACACCGGTAACTAAATTGCAGGAAAACATTAAAAAACGTAACCGGGATTATGAGCAATCCATCCCCAACGATTATCTGTTTACATTACAGGAAACCTATACCCAGTACATAAAACAGCACAATATAAAAACCCTGTATGTTGATGCAGTTAATGCCGATTTTCTGGGTAATGAAGCGCATTTAAAAGTTATTATTAACGCATTGGACAAAGAATATGAAGATGGGCAACATTATTTAACTTTGCCCTAATCGTAAAAAATGAGCAGCAATAAACTCCCTAAAGAATTTCAACATTTTATTTTTGCCAGGTTATTTTTTGTGTTGGGCTTACGCATGATAACCACCATTGTTATTTACCAGGTTTTTCACCTGGCAAACACATATATGGTGGGTTTTGCGGGCCTTGCCGAGTTTGTACCGGCAGTACTTGCGGCCTTATATGCCGGGCATTATATTGATAAACACAACAAAAAAAATATACTGGTTTGGTCGTATGCCTGTTACATGATTTGTGGTATAACACTTGCGCTGGTTAGTCTGCCCTGGTTTCAATTTACCAATACCACCAAGCTTACAGTTATTTTATCGGTTGTTTTCTGCACAGGCATCATACGTTCCTTTGCCGGCCCATCTGCCAACAGTATGATTGCGGCCATTGTTTCCCGTGAACAGTTGCAGAAAGCTATCTCCTATAATTCATCTACCTGGCTAATATCATCCATTGGCGGTCATGCTGTTGGCGGATTGTTGATTGCAGGCATAGGAATTTCCAATGCCTATTTTGTAACCGCAGCATTAATATTAACTGCAGGTATTTTTGCATTACAATTACATCCAAAACCGCCGGTAATTAATCTTGAAAAAGAACCGATGTTTACTTCCATTAGAAAAGGATTTTCATATGTGTTCAACAATAAAAATTTACTGGGCGTACTTTCTTTAGATTTGTTTGCAGTTCTTTTTGGCGGCGCTGTAGCTTTCATTCCCGAAATAGCATCAACCATTTTACATACCGGCCCAATTGGTTATGGTTTTTTAAATGCCGCAATGGACATTGGCAGCCTCATCAGCATTGGCATACTCGTTAAATATCCCATGAAACAAAAGCAAGGTTTAAAAATGCTGCTGGCCGTTGCAGGCTTTGGCCTTTGTATCATCATCTTTGGTTTATCAAAAATTTACTGGCTAAGTTTTATGGCTTTACTGATTGCCGGGCTGTTTGATGCTGTTAGCGTGGTAGTACGTGGCACTATTATGCAGTTATATACCCCCGATGAATTAAGAGGACGTGTGGCTTCTATCAACTTAATTTTTATAAACAGCAGCAATGAGTTGGGCCAGTTCGAAAGCGGCGTTACCTCTCGTATGTTTGGCACTTTACCTGCTATTATTTTTGGTGGTGCTATGTCGGTATTGGTGGTAACTGCTACCTGGCTTAAGTTTCCTAAATTGAGGAAGTTGGAATATTAATTACAACAATAAACAAACAAAATGACAAACAGAATTCGATTGCTCCTGATCTTCCTCTTTTCTGCATATACATTAACCGCCCAAACAAAAAACACCAAACCCTTCACCATTGGAGAAATTACAACCATAAAATCTGTAATCCTCAACGAAAACAGAACATTAAATATTTATTTGCCCGAAGGCTACAACGACAAAGAAAAATACCCGGTCATTTATTTACTGGATGGATCGGCAAATGAAGATTTTATTCATATCGTTGGGCTGGTACAGTATTTCAACATGACTTTTAAAATGCCCAACACCATTATAGTAGGCATTGCCAATGTTGACAGAAGAAGAGATTTTACTTTTCCTACAAAAAATGCAGCGTTAAAAAAAACTTACCCCACAACCGGTGGTTCGGCAAAATTTATTGATTTTGTTGAAAAGGAATTACAGCCCTATATAAATGCCAATTACAAATTAAATGATACCAGCTATCTTATCGGTCAGTCGCTCGGTGGATTAATGGCAACAGAAATATTGCTGAAAAAACCAGACCTGTTCACAAACTATATCATTGTAAGCCCAAGCCTTTGGTGGGATGATGAATCGCTGTTAAAACAGGCTCCTTCCCTGCTGGCCGGGCAAACCGACAACAAAAAATGGGTTTATATTTCAGTTGGTATCGAAGGGAAAATAATGGAACGGGATGCTGCAGGTATTGTAAAGGCACTTAAAAATTCGGGTAAGAAAAATTTAAAAGTTGATTTTGTTCCGCTACCTAAAGAAAATCACGCAACTATTTTACATAACAGTTTGTATGAAGCATTTAAAATACTTTATCCTTACAAAGAATAAACAGGGAACCTATATTTGCTCATTCTTAACTTTATAAAACTAATCTAATGAAACTCTACGTTAGAAATATGGCTTGCTTAAGCTGCAAAGTAGTTGTAAAAGAAGCATTGGAAGAACTAAAAATTGAACCTGTTAAAGTTGAACTGGGTGAAATTGAAACCAGAAAAGAACTGAGTAATAATGAAATGCAACAACTAAACAACAAGATAAAAAAAGTAGGGCTGGAATTACTGGAAAATAAGCAGGGTATGATAATAGAAAAAATTAGAAAAGTAGTTGTTGATTATGTTTATCACACCGAAGAAAAAATAATCAAAAATTTTTCAGATTATCTCAGTGAAAAACTCAACTACAACTATACTTACTTAGCAAATCTTTTTTCTGAAGTTGAAGCGTCTACCATTGAACAATATGTAATTGCGATGAAGATTGAACGGATAAAAGAACTGATCATGTTTGAGGACATGACCCTTACAGAAATCTCTTATAAATTACATTACAGCAGTGTTGCACATTTATCATCACAGTTTAAAAAAGTAACAGGGCTAACACCTACCCATTTTAAGCAACTGAAAAATAAAAGAAGAATTGCCATTCAAAATCTATGATTTTAAAACCTGGGGACTTTTTGGGATACACCGATGTTATGAAAAAAATATTTGCTTATCCTTTTTTTTTGTAAATTGTATATATAAAAACTCACCACTATGCAACGCAGATCATTTCTCCGCAACACAGGTTTAACCCTGGCAGGTTTAGCCCTGCTTAATAAAGATACACTTGCCGCTTTCCTTGACGATCCGGCCTGGGACATAAAAATGCTGACAAAGGACATCGGCATATTTACTGAAAAAGGTGGTACCATTGCTTTTTTGCTAACAAAAAAAGGTATTGTGGTGGTTGATGCCCAGTTTCCGGAAACAGCTGTGCATTTAATTGATGAATTGAAAAAGAAAAGTAAAAAGCCTTTCAGGTACTTAATCAACACACATCATCATGGCGATCACACTGGTGGTAATATTGCCTTTAAAGATTTAGCGGAGCATGTGGTGGCACATCAAAATTCAAAAGCTAATCAGTTAAAAGTTGCCGCAGAAAAAAAATTGACTGCCGATAAATTTCATATACCCGACATGACTTTTGGAGACGAAGGCTGGAGTACAAAAGTGGATAAAGAGACTATAAAAGCATATTATTTTGGTGCAGGCCATACCAACGGCGATGTCATGATACATTTTGAGAAAGCAAATATTGTACACATGGGCGACCTGGTTTTTAACCGCCGCCACCCTTATATTGATAAAACAGCCGGCGCCAATATTGCCAACTGGATAATTCTTTTAGATAAAGCCATTGCAACTTTTAATAAAGATACCCAATTTGTTTGTGGACATGCAGCTACCGGGTATGATGTAGTAGTTAAGGCGGAGGATTTAAAGGCATTTGGAGATTACCTGGGCAATGTTTTAAAATTTACTGAAGCACAAATACGTTTAGGAAAAACAAAAGAAGAAATATTAAAAGCAACTGAAATACCCGGCTCACCTGAATGGAAAGGCGATGGTATTGAAAGACCGCTGGGTGCTGCATACACCGAGTTAGCAGTTAAATAAAAAAATAAGCGTTGTGTTTATTCTGCAGTAATGGGGCTGATTATGTTTTTAACTTCTTCAACCCTGTTTGCCGGAAAACCACCCTGCATGGCGTGTTCCATTATCATCTCTTTGTTGGGGGCATTGTAAACACAGTAAATTTTGTCTTCGGTAACAAAGCTTTCCACCCATTGAATGCTTGGGCCCAGGTTACTAATTACTCCGCAGGATTTTTGTGAAATAGCTTTCAGGTCTTCTGCAGTGAGATTACCTGCACCGGGCAATTCTCTTTCGATTACATATTTTGGCATAAACTACAATTTTTAGATACCGAATATAAACAATCTGTGCTAAATAAAAAAGATACCTTTATTTTAAAGCTATTAATTTTTCAAGCACATAATAAACAATGGGGCAAAAGCTGCTGTTTTTTTGGGTAAGCGGCTGCCGCTTCAAAAATACATCTTCATCGGTATATGGAAACCGGTGGCAGTCGGATGGTCGCTCTTCGTATATACTACAGTAATTATCGGCACCCAAAAACGGGCAGGGTTTTGATTTTAAAACGTAATCGCCCTCACTATCCACAAAAAGGTAGGTGTTAATAAAATCCCCTTCCTTCATCTTTAAATATTTGGCAATACGTTTAATATCGGGGGCTTTAAACCTGGGCGAATAACTTTTACAACAGTTACCGCATTGCAGGCAGTCAATCTTTTCAAAAGCCTCATCATGCAGATCGGGCAATAGTTTCAGCACTTTTCTTTTATCTGCACGGTGCAGGTATTGTTTGTACAGTTTTTGATGATCGGCCGACTTTTTTTGCCAGTTTTGTAATATTTCCTCGTCCATTTGTTCAGGTGTTTTGCTGATGGCATCCTTTAAATTTCCACAGATCAAAAGTAGCGAACATAATAGTATAAAATCTTGTTGTGTTATCGTAAATTTGCGACACCAAATAAAACATAATTAAAGCTCAGTAAAATTACACAGTACAAGAGTGGTTTTTATTTATTTTTAAAAAAAAGAAATAAAAACTAATTATACATTCCAATTAATCTCAAAAGATATTAAAAAACCCGGTAAAAAAAAAAAATAAAAAAAAATAAAACCCAAATACCCCATTATGGGATAGGGGCCAA
>JANMWP010000074.1:0-3712 GCA_031394065.1 Chitinophagaceae bacterium | reverse complement strand
TTAAACTACATCATTTGACAGAGAGAAAAACGAACCCACAACATAAACTGTGTAAAAAACCTCTCCAACCCTAATCCCTAAAGTAAATACAATGCCCGAAAGTTTTTAACTTCTTTCCATTACCTTTTAAATTCACGCCTTCATCTTACCCACTATTTCCTATTTTCAATCAATGAATTCAAAGCTTGCTTTTTAATAAACTCCGGTGTATATTTAAGTATTGGCAACCTTGTCAATAACCAAAATCTGTTTCATGAAACTATTTTTAATTTTTGCTTTGTCAGCTTTTCCTGTTTTGGCAAATGCACAAAAAAAAGACAAACTCTATATTGGCTTTCAGGTTCAGCCGGAGTTAACATTTTATAAATCCAGTTATATTGCTGTATATCCCCCGGCTTATTCAAAATCATCTTTCAACATAGGATTTAACCTGTATGGCCAATACCAATTAACAGATCGTTTATTTACAACGCTGGGGCTGGGTTTTATTTCAAGGAAATTAAATACGCAAATCGATTTCAATCAATCACTTTTGCCTAAGCCTTATTACGACAGCGTTGCTGGCCCGGCCTATTATACAAAAACGCTTTCTTACCGCCTATTACAAATACCGCTTGGCTTTGGATATAAGTTTTTTGAAATTAAAAAGACAAATGTATTTGCCAGCCTGATATTTATTCCAAATTTTCTTTTAAATGCAAAATATAACATACCTAATTATCCTACGTTTAAGAAAAATTATTGGCAGGGCTTTTCTTTAAATCCAACCATAGGTATTGATTATGCTTTATCCCCAAAAATTAAACTAACCGGTGCTATTGCTTATTCGCTGGTAAATACTGTTAGAGAGGAAGAATACTCCAATAGACACCCTGCGTTAAAACATCAATATCTGCAACTTGGTTTAGGCTTAAAACTGAAATTGAAATAAGGTTTAAAAAAAATTAACAACGTTATCAGCGATTGCAAATCTAAATTCAACTACTTAAAATCGTTTCCAATTAAATTTCTTTCTACATTTACACTTTCATTGCTCCCCGGATTTGTTTTATTCTAATGCAGAGCCAACTCCACCAGCATCTTAGTTAATTAAAACAACGCACCATGTCTGTTCATAAAGAAATTAAAAAAGTTACTACCCATACCCTGCAGGTTATGAAAACCGCCGGAGAAAAAATCTCTATGATCACGGCTTACGATTTTTCTTTTGCAAAAATTTTTGATGCTGCCGGTATTGATATCATTCTTGTTGGCGATAGTGCCAGCAATGTGATGGCCGGTCACGAAACCACGCTGCCTATTACACTTGACCAGATGATTTACCATGCACAAAGTGTGGTACGGGGTATCGACCGTTGCCTGGTAGTGGTAGATATGCCCTTTGGTTCTTATCAATCCAATTCAGATATTGCCCTGGCATCTGCCATAAAAATAATGAAAGAAACCGGTGGCCATTCTGTAAAACTCGAGGGTGGCGAAGAAGCGCTGGATTCGGTTAAAAAAATTGTTAGTGCCGGTATTCCGGTAATGGGGCACCTGGGTTTAACGCCGCAAAGCATTTATAAATTTGGTACCTACACCGTAAGAGCCAAAGAAACCGATGAAGCAACTAAACTTAAAAAAGATGCACTGCTGTTGCAGGAAGCAGGCGCTTTTGCCATTGTGCTGGAAAAAATTCCGGCGGCGCTGGCTAAAGAAGTAAGTGAGCGTTTACACATTCCTACAATCGGCATTGGTGCCGGCGGCCATTGCGACGGGCAGGTATTGGTAATGCACGATATGCTGGGCATTAATGTTGAATTTAAGCCCAGGTTTTTAAGAAAGTATCTTAATTTATACGAACAGATAGATGGTGCCGTTAAGCAATACATCAGCGATGTAAAAAGCAAAGATTTCCCCAACGAAAATGAACAGTATTAAAGAACTTACCTCAATGCCTTTACCCACATACTGTCAGGCTGAGCTTGTCGAAGCCGGGTTACATAATTAAACATTCCGCCTTCGACAAGCTCAGGCTGACAGCTCAATTTTATACGGTATCAATAGAACTTCGCTGTAAAAATGCTTCTTCGTAACTTGCAGCCCTCAATTAAAAAGCACATTCAATTTTAGCTATATGAAATTTTTAAAAGCATTAAAGATACAGGCCAGTAATAATGGCGTTTCCACCGGTTTAAACTGGCTAAAAACCAAAGGAGAAAAACTGAATTCCTACTCACCTGTTGATGGTAAATTAATTGGCTCCGTAACCGGTGCCGATACAAAAGCTTATGAAGCTGTTATTAAAAAAGCACAAAGCGCTTTTGCCGAATGGCGCAACTGGCCTGCACCCAAGCGTGGCGAAATTGTAAGACAGGTTGGCGAAGAATTAAGAAAATCTAAAAATGATCTTGGGCAATTAGTTAGTTACGAAATGGGCAAAAGCCTGCAGGAAGGCCTGGGCGAAGTGCAGGAAATGATTGACATCTGCGATTTTGCTGTTGGCCTCAGCCGCCAGTTGCACGGCCTAACCATGCACAGCGAAAGGCCGGGCCACCGCATGTATGAGCAATACCATCCGCTGGGTATTGTGGGCGTAATATCTGCTTTCAACTTTCCGGTGGCAGTATGGAGCTGGAATGCTGCTTTAGCCTGGGTTTGTGGCGATGTGTGCATTTGGAAACCAAGCGAAAAAACGCCGCTTTGTGCCATTGCCTGTCAAAATATTATTCAATCAGTTTTCAAAAAAAATAATGTGCCCGAAGGTGTTTCAAATATTATTGCCGGTGGCAGAAATGTAGGCGAATGGATGGCGAACGATACAAGAATACCATTGGTTTCTGCAACAGGCAGCACCCGCATGGGAAAAGCTGTTGGTGCGGCTGTTGGCCAGCGCCTGGGAAGAAGTTTATTGGAACTGGGCGGTAACAATGCAATTATCATTACCGAAAATGCAGACCTTGATATGGCATTGGTTGGTGCTGCATTTGGTGCTATTGGCACAGCCGGTCAGCGATGTACATCTACCCGCCGGTTAATCATCCACGAAAAAATTTACAATAAGTTTAAAGATAAACTGGTGCATGCTTATGGCCAAGTAAAGATTGGCAATCCGCTGAACGAAAAAAATCATGTGGGGCCGCTTATTGATAAAGATGCTGTAAAAATGTACCTCGATTCAATTGAAAAATGTAAGGAAGAAGGTGGTAAATTTATTATAGAAGGCGGCGTAATAAAAGGTAAAGGTTTTGAAAGCGGCTGCTACGTTAAACCTTGTATTGCCGAAGCAAAAAACAGTTTTGCCATTGTACAGCACGAAACCTTTGCGCCCATCCTCTACATTATGAAATACAAAACGCTGGATGAAGCCATTGCCCTGCAAAACGGTGTTCCGCAGGGTTTATCATCGGCCATCATGACGAATAATATGCGGCAGGCCGAGCAGTTTTTATCGCAGGGCGGCAGCGATTGCGGTATTGCCAACGTAAACATCGGCACATCCGGAGCAGAAATTGGCGGTGCCTTTGGTGGCGAAAAAGAAACCGGTGGTGGCCGTGAAAGTGGCAGCGATGCCTGGAAAGTGTACATGCGCCGGCAAACCAACACTATTAATTATACTGATAAGTTACCGCTGGCACAGGGTATTAAATTTGATTTATAAAGTTTTGCAAATTAATATGAATGGTATGGCTGTAACGGGCATACCATTTATTTTTGTTTAAACAAATGCGTT
>JANMWP010000045.1:0-1813 GCA_031394065.1 Chitinophagaceae bacterium | reverse complement strand
GCCAACCCGAAGGTTGCCCAGGTTCATCATCCTGCCATCAAAAAATGCCGATAAACAGATCATTTTACTGGAAGATATTATCCGCTTTTGTTTACCCAATATTTTTTCATTTTTTGGGTACGATACTTTCTCTGCCCATATCATTAAAGTAACCCGTGATGCAGAAATAGACCTGGACAATGACATTGCAACATCACTCATTCAAAAAATTGAAAAGGGTTTAAAGAACCGTAAAAAAGGAAAACCGGTGCGTTTTGTTTTTGATAAAGCCATCGACCCTTCGCTGCTGACCTATTTGGTACGGCGAATGGGTTTATTGCAAAAAGATAATCTTATACCCGGCGGGCGCATTCATAATTTTGTTGACTTCATGAATTTTCCTGAATCGGTTTTCAATAAAAAAAATCAACGGAAAAACCCATTCATTCATCCGGCATTAAAAAATGTAACCAGTGTTACCAAAGTTGTTTTAAAAAAAGATGTGCTGTTAAATTTCCCTTATCACAGTTTTGATAGTATTATAGATTTACTGCGTGAAGCGGCTATTGACCCGCAGGTAATAAGTATTAAACTAACCTGTTACCGCCTGGCCGACCGTTCAAAAATTATAAACGCACTAACCAATGCAGTACGCAATGGCAAACAGGTAACTGCTGTGCTGGAACTGCGTGCCCGTTTTGATGAGGAAGCCAACCTGGAATGGAAAAATGAGCTGGAAGAAAACGGCGTGAAAGTATTGCTGGGCGTGCCAAATGTAAAAGTGCATGCCAAGATCTGTTTAATAAAAAAACGGGTTAATAACCGTACCATACATTATGGTTTTGTAAGTACCGGCAACCTCAACGAAAAAACGGCAAAGGTTTATGGTGATGCATGCCTGCTCACATCCGACCGCAATATAATGGCCGATGTAAACCGTATTTTTAATTACCTGGAGCAACCCAAAACAAGAATTCATTTATTGAAAAGCTGCAAAACATTAATTGTAAGTCCTGTTGGCATGAGAAGACAGTTGCTGCAATTGATCAACAAAGAAATAAAAATGGCCAGGTTAAAAAAACCTGCGGCCATTACGCTTAAATTAAATTCGCTGAGCGATGAAATACTCATTGATAAATTATACGAAGCTGCAAAAGCAGGCGTTGCCTTAAATATGGTTGTGAGGGGCATTTTTTGTTTACCAACCGAAAATAAAAAATTCAAAATCCCCATTCATGCAGTCAGTATTGTGGATGAATACCTGGAACATTCCCGTATCATGATCTTTCACAATGATGGCAAAGAAAAAACTTTTATTTCATCGGCCGACTGGATGGTACGCAATATTGACCACCGGGTGGAAGTTGCATGCCCCATTTTTGAAAAAAATATACAGCAGGAAATTAAAGACATGATGCAGATACAGTTGAAAGACAATATCAAAGCAAGAATACTGGATAACGACCTCAGCAACCAATATGTAAACCCACGCAATACAAAAAAAATACGCAGCCAGGTAGAGACGTATAATTACCTGTATCGCAAATAACTCTGAAGGCTAATTGGTTAATCCGTTAATCCGTTTAAACGTTAATCCGTAATTTCGTTCGTAACAATAGCTCTTTAAACAATTAAAGAGTCCCACGGATTAACAAATTAACCAATTAACGGATTAACTATTTTGAAATTAGCAGCCATAGATATAGGAAGTAACGCAGCCCGTTTATTAATTTCAGAAGTAATAACGGATGAAAAAAGCAACACCGTTTTTAATAAACTTAATTTGATAAGGGTGCCCCTGCGTTTGGGTTTTGAAGTATTTGAGACCGGTATC
>JANMWP010000039.1:0-6654 GCA_031394065.1 Chitinophagaceae bacterium | reverse complement strand
TAAAATATAAGTTCGGTTTACCAACGCTTCTACAGCCGGTATCAAATCTTCTTTACCAATATTGGCTAAAAAACCCAGGCGGCCGTAATTAATACCTACAACCGGAATACCGCTGTCTTTAACCAGCGTAACCGTATCCAGCATGGTGCCATCGCCACCCAGGCTGATGATGAAATCTATATTTTTATCCAGGTCGTCGGAAGAATTGAAGGTTGAATATTTTGCTTTGGCGCTGATGGAAGAATAAAACTGGTTGAAGAAATCCTGGTAAAAAACCAGTTCTACACCGCTCAATGCTAGCTCATCCAGCAACTGGATGATATCCTTGTGCTGATTATTTTCTATACCACGGCTGTAGATGGCAATTTTCATGTGCCTCAGCTCAGCCAGTCCCCGTAGTGTTTGAATTTTTGATGTCAATTAAAAACCAGATTGATTGTGTAAAAATAAACCGTTTTCGTTTAATTGGTTAAAACTGTACTCAAACTTAAGATTTATATCGTACAAGGTAAGAATATCTATACCAAAACCGCCGGAATACAGCAACCGGTTATTCAGATTGGTGGCATAGGTTTTTTTGGAATAAGCATAGCCAACATCAGCATAGGTTTTTGCAAAAATGGTAAAAGGGATTTTTGTAAAAACTTTGGGAAAGAGCCGGAAAGGGATATTAAAAGCAATCAGCTTTTTTTTGACGGTAGATTTTACCAAAGCGGTTGCCACGCCATCTATTACATAATATTCGAGTCCACGCAGGTAACTTTCGCCATAACCAAGTCCACGCTGGTTTATATAAGCCTGATCAAAGGGAAGTTTTATTTTTCCATTCAGTTGAATACTGCTGTACCAGTTTTTACCCAGATCAACATATTTATTTAAACCTGCTTCCAGCTGAAACATATTAATGCCACCGGTAAAACCAAATCCTCTTTTTTGTGCAGATACAAAATAGGTTTTACCTGTTAATGGGTAAGAACCATTATTTACATTGGAATATTGCAGGGTATAAATGAGGTCAATAAACCCTTTTGAATTAACCGGGTCTTTAAAATAATTTGGATTGTTTTGTTTGTTCAAAACAGAGTCAGCGATTTTGATATAGGTAAAGCTTGCCGAAAAAATATGTTTTGTAAAAAAACCACGCCGGATGGTATAACCGGCATTTGCGTACCAGCTTTTATAAACAAAATCGGCCCTTGCTTTTGTTGCAGAGTCAGAAGGGTAAAACAATAAGGAATCATTGTAATTGGTTTTAATAGCCAGTTCTCTTTTTTGTAAATAACCGCCACCAATGGTAAAACCTTCGGTAAGTTTTTTATTGCTGTAGGGAGTGGTATAACTGAAAGAAACATTTCTTGTATACCCGTTGATAAAATAAATCCGCAGCTGGTCTCTTCTGCCACTTAGATTATAATGAACAAACTTTATTCCATAATTAACACGGCTTAAGCTGGCTTTGTATGTTTTGTACCATTCATTAAAATTACGGTCAACCCATTTAAACTGCGGAACCGGGTAAAGGTACCAGCGTTCAAGCACACGTACATTAATATTTACATTGGCCTTATCCAGCGCAACCAGTTCAAATTTAACTTCATTAAAAAGGGTGGTGTTATAAACCTGAAACCGGGCCTGCTCCAGCTCTTTATACAAATCAGCTATTAAAATGGAGTCGCCTTTTTTAAACTGTATTTCGCGGTAAACAATATAAATTTTTGTTTTTTTGGTGCCGGTTACAACCAGGTCTTTTACACAAACTTTATTTTGTTTATTGGCAGCAAGTAAAGCGGTATCAACAAAACTGAAATTGGATGTATTTGTTTTTTGAGCAAAACAAATTACCGGTAAAATCAGGATGATGCAACAGTAAATTATTTTTTTAAGATGATGCATTTGATAGACAGCTTACCGAAAAAATATTTTTTATATATCCAGGTAATTCATCAGGTGGCGGTAATTGCTGTGAATTTCATTTTCAAAATTTTCGTTACCAAAATAGTAGATAACATCGTATTCATATCTTTCAAATGTAGATACAATTGCTGCTATTTCCTTTTTATTGATATGCAGGGTAACGGTAAGCATACCGGTTTCGGCATGTACGGTTGTATTTAAATGCAGGATGGTTGCATCGTTACTTTCAACAATGCGGCTTATTTCTGAAATGGCAAACTGGCTGCGTTCCATTTCCAGTACAATGATGCCGCCTATTTCGTTGGTGCCTGCAAAATTGCCGATGGTTTTAAGCAGATCTGATGTGGTAATAACACCCATTAAATCTTTTTCTTCATTTATTACCGGAACAACTGTAGTATCAAACTGATTGCTGCAGGTAACAGCATTTAAAAAATGTTCGTTGTCATGTACAGCTGCCTGAATAAAAAATTCCTGCATCAGTTCAATGGGCATTTTGGGTTCGTCCTGGTCAAGCAGGTCTTCTTCACTGATGAGGCCAAGAAATTTTTCTTCCTTAACAACAGGCAGATGCGTAACCCGAAAGTCGTTAATAAGTTGCAATGCCCTGCTTACCGAATCTTTAAGTTTAAGACGGGGAATATTATTGTTGATGAGTTCGATGGTTAACATATAACTGGTTTAGGTTAGTAACAGCTATGATTATAACGTAAAATGAATGCGTAAAAGTATTTTTCTCTGCTTAAAATAACCTTGTGCTGATTTAGTAAACTGTGCAATACAGGTAATGACAAAAATTATTACTAAACTGTTGCAGCCGGATCTTTTAATTTTGTTAAAAAGGCACCCAGCAGCCTGTTGAACTCTTCCGGAACTTCCATCATAGGCGCATGGCCGCATTTATCAACAAAATGTAATTCGCTGGTAGGCATCAGCCGGTGAAATTCCCTGGCAACAAATGGAGGGGTAATGGTATCGTTGTTTCCCCAAATGAGGCAGGAAGGTTGTTTGATCTGGTTCAGTTCTTCGCCCAGGTTATTGCGTATGGCACTTTTGGCAAGCGCAATTATTTTTATCACCTTCATCCGGTTATTGGTAATTTCAAAAACTTCATTAACCAGTTCTTCGGTTGCCATTGCCGGATCGTAAAAAGTAAGTTCGGTCTTTTTGCGGATGTATTCCTTATCGCCACGTTTGGGATAAGTATCGCCCATGCCGTTTTCAAATAAACCCGAGCTACCGGTAAGTGTAATTGATTTGATGCGTTCGGGATTTTTTAAAATATGTACCAATGCCACATGACCTCCCAGTGAGTTACCCAGCAAATTAATATTGTTGTAATTACGGTGTTCAATAAAGCGTTGTACAAATTTTTGTAAGCCGCCTACAGAGGTATGCAGCAGGTCAAGCTCCAGCAAAGGTAAAATAGGAACAATTACTTTGTTTGTTTTACGAAAATGCTCAATAAGAAACTGAAAATTACTGAGTGCTCCAAATAACCCATGCAATAACAGTAAAGGCTCACCTTCACCTTCTTCAATAAATTTAAATTTTCCGTCTAGTTTTATTTCGTAACTCATCCGTTATTGCAAATTGTTTAATATAAACTGGTATCTCAATCTTAAAGTTATGAAACAGTTGATTTGGGCTAAAATTACGTTAAATAAGATAATGGCTGAAATTAATGCTGAATTTTGTTTGATATCGAATTAAAAAAGTCGCCCAATTGGGTAAACATGTCTTTAAATGCAGGAATCAATCTGCCAATATTATCCATTACAACAGGCCCCCAGGGTTGTATAAATTTATACGTTACAGATGATTGGATAGTTGCAGGTTGCAGTAATTGCAGCTTTTCGGCATAAAAAACAAAAATGCTTAAAATGATGAGGTAAAGCAGCGCATATAAAACGATGCCTCCTATGCGGTTTAACCAGCCAAGCATTACCGCCTGAAAAGTTTTTTCAATTAATTTAGCACCAAGTCTGACCAGTAAAATCACCACAAAAAATACCAGTGCAAATGCTATAAAAGGAAGCCATTTTGCCGAAACAGAAACGCTTGTTTTTAAATAATCAGCAACAACAGTTGATAGTTTTAAAGCGGCAGCCAAACCAATGATAAAAGCTATAATGGAAAAGACAGCAAGAATCAACCCCTTCTGATAACCTTTAAAGATGGCCAGGATAATAAGAGCAGCAAAAATAAAATCTATCAGCATAAGCCCCCTCTAAATCTCTCCCGAAGGGGGAGACTTGTATAGAGTATATTAATTGGTGAGTATTTCTTTAACGATACCGCTGATTATTTTTCCATCAGCTTTTCCGGCTAATTGTTTACTGACAACACCCATCACTTTGCCCATATCTGCCGGGGAAGAAGCGCCGGTTTCAGCAACTATTTTTTTAATAATTTCCTTCAGTTCTGTTTCATCTAATTGCTTAGGCAAAAATCTTTCTATCACAGCCATTTCTTCTTTTTCTTTAATTGCCAGATCTTCACGGCCCTGTTTTTCAAAAATCTCCAATGAATCTCTGCGCTGTTTCATCATCTTTTGTAAAAATTTCTGTTCGGTGGCTTCATCAATTTCACCGGCCGCACCGGGTTCTGTTTTGGCTTTTATAATCTCGGCCTTTATTGAACGCAAGGCACGTAAAACTGCTTCGTTCCTGGCTTTCATAGCCTCTTTCATTTCGGTCATTATCTGTTGTTCTAAACCCATAGTTGTATTTTTTAGTAATGTAAATTTATAAATTAGTCATTAGTCATTGGTCAATAGTCATTGGTCATTTGCTATTAGGTTGAGGCGCTTTATTTCAGGAGGCACTTCAATGACTATTGACCAATGACTAATGTTTTCTACTTCTGCTCCTTCAGCTGAATAGCTCTAAACTTATCAAAAAATTCTTTGGCAAATTTTTTCATATCATCACTCATTTCCTGTTGTTGAGTGGCTCTTTTAAATGTGTCGGCCATGCTCATCAGCATCTGGTAATAAAAATCAGCCATTTCATCTACCATCATATCCTTGGTCCACAGGTCAATTCGCAATGCCGTTTTATCGGTGCCATCCCAAAAAGCAACACTCACTGCTTTGGCTTTTTGTACCATATTGGCTGTACTGTCGGTTGCAACCCAGTTTATCTGTTCGGGTACTTTGTTTGGATCGAGCAGTACGTCAATTTTAATTGTTGATTGATTCATAATTGTAAAAGAGATTTATAGAAACCCTGTTTTCATTTGTAAGCTGCAAATTTAACTGAAATTAATTATTGATGGCTTTTAGAATACACTGCATGAGTAAATCGGCTGATTTACCGGGGCGGTATTGCTGTATCAGCTTATTACCAGTCTCTATAAGCTCAGTTACCTTATTTTCATCTTTAAAAACAAGCATCATGTTTTCGGCAATATCTTTAAAGTCTTCGGTATTGGAATATAAAGCTGCTTCGCTACAAATGGAAGGCAGGCCTTCTGTTTTTGACGTAACAACCGCTACGCCACATTGCATAGCCTGCAAAGGAGGCAACGCAAGATCAGTATATAAAACGGGGTAAACCAAGGCATAAGCGGCAGCCATTATTTTTGCATAATCTTCTTTCGCCAGGTTTTCCAGCAACCTAACTTCATCCCTGTATTTATAGGTACTCAGTTCTTTTTTAAAAATTGCATCGGCATTACCGGCAATCAACAGCATCATATTGCTTTTCTGTCTTTTTTTAAAAAACGAAAATGCTTTTAACAGGGTGATGAGGTTGTTGTTTCCGCTGCATAAAAAATAGGCTTTGCCTCCGGCATATTTTTCTTTGATGATTTCTTTCTCTTTCCAATCAAGCGGTTTAAAAATGTCATCAATGCCTGAATGAACAACAGCTATATCTTCTTTAGCAATTTTATAATGATCAGCAATTAGTTTTTTTGAATATTCAGAAACGGTTGCAATTGATTTTGCCTTTGCCAAAAAGGCTGCTGTGTATTTTTTATAAAACCTGGTTTGCGATTTTTTAATACTCTGTGGATATTGCAGAAAACGCAGATCGCTGATGAGCAAGCACTGCGGTATTTTAGTTCGTAAGCAACAAATACCTTCCATGCTGATAAAAACATCGGCCTTGTGCTTACGTAAAACTGATGGAATTTTATAATTGAACCAATATTGTAAACGCAGGCTGTTACTGGTTTTTGAGCCTGCAATAACGGGCTGCACATTTTCAGCAAAATTTATTTTTTCATCATAAGGCGAATCGAAAATAAAGAGAAACCGGTGTTGCGGATTTTTTTTGGTGAGCTGATGCAGTATTGTAAACATGAAATCTTCATAACCTTCCGGCTGCGTTTCTTTATTCAACCTGGTATTAACAGCTATGATCATGTAAATAAAATAAGAGAAGATGAAGTAAAAATTTCGCTGTAAGGGTTGCCAACCTTTTTACAGATTGTTTTCAATTTAAACATACACTTAAAAGGTTGGCAACCCTATTTTAAAACTTTCAGCTTAACCATTTCAATCCGGGTATCGCTTACATTTAAAATATCAATCTCGTAGTTACCAATAATGATATGATCTTTTAATTTGGGAATCTGCTCATGGTTTTTAATGATGTATCCCGACAGCGTTTCGGTTTCTTCATCATCTGGAAAAACAAGCTTGTATTTTTCAGTAATGAGGTCCAACTCCATCCTGCCGCTGAAAATAAATTCGTTATTGGCTAATTGTTTGTCAACAAACTCCACGGTATC
>JANMWP010000013.1:0-4855 GCA_031394065.1 Chitinophagaceae bacterium | reverse complement strand
GATTATATTGTTACCCTTACTTTAACCTGGCAGGGAAAATTGACTGCACCGCTTACTAAAACTTTAACCGGCCGGTTAAAATACATTCCAAAAGCTACTGTAAACAGTACTTACGATGTATTCGGACTGCAATTAAAATTCCAGTTTAATTGCCGTGATTATGGTATTACCAGTACCAGTATCGGCGATAAAATTGATATTGAGTGTAACATGAACTTCAATAATAAGTAACCTAAAAAAAGCATTACAATGAAACAACTAATAATATATACAAGCATGTTCTTTATGATGAGCTTTGCATTAATCGGCTGTTATAAAGACGTTATCCTGCCTGATGTGGCGGTTGATCCCGATGGTCCCCCACAGTTTGTAAGTTATAAAACTGATTTGGCGCCACTGTTTAATTCAAAATGTGCATTATCAGGTTGCCATGTTTCCGGTGCTCATAAACCCTACATGCCAACTGCCGATTCTTATCTCCAGATTACCAATGGCGGATTTGTGAACATACTGGTACCTAAAGAAAGTATTTTGTATAAAAAGATAAACGGCGAAATGAAAGAGTATATCCCTTCTGCTGCCGACAGGCAAAAAGTGTATGATTGGATAAGAAATGGAGCTCCAAATAATTAAGTGACTTAAAATCTAAAAAAATGAAACTTAAAATAATAATATCAAAACAACTGAAGGCATTACCGGTGTTTTTGTTCTGTAGCCTCTTACTGTTTCAATCAGCAGTACAGGCCCAGGATGAAAAAGCGGCTAAAACCGAAAAATCCGCTAAATCAAAAGTAAAACCTGTAAAAAACAGTTTTCAAAGCGTGTGGATCATCGATAATCAAACTGCATTGGTACCGGTAAAAGGTACGCTGGAAATGGATATACAGCACCGCTTTGGAACCGTACAAAAAGGGTATGAAGATTTCTGGGGATTTTTTGCGCCATCCAATATAAGGCTGGGTGTAAGTTATGCACCCATTAATAAACTAAATGTTGGTATCGGCATAACCAAAAGAAATATGCTTTGGGATGCCAGTGCCAAATACGCTATCATTACACAAACGCCTCATAAATGGCCGGTAAGTGTAAGTTATTATACCAACCTGGCTTACGATACCAGGAAGGATAAGGACAAAACAATATTTAAATACCGGTCTCAGAGATTGTCTTTCTTTCATCAGTTGATAATTGCACGTAAGGTTACCAATAAGTTTTCTGTACAGGTGGCGCCAAGCCTGTCGCATCAAAACTTTGTGAATGGCTATTATACCAAGAACGACAGCACCGGCACTGCAACATTTAAAGAAATGAAATTTGATCATTTTGCCATAGCATTTTCTGCCAGGTATAAATTAACCAATGTGATGTCTGCCATGATTAATTATGATCAGCCACTTACAAAACATGCAACTAAAAACCCAAACCCTAATTTTTCTTTTGGTATAGAAATGAATACGAGCAGCCATGCTTTCCAGATTTTTGTAGGTAATTATTACAACCTGAATCCACAGCAAAATAACCTGTACAATACGAATGCTCCATTTGGATATACAGACTTTGATGGTACTAAAGTAAAAGGTGGAGAGTTCGTTATCGGTTTTAATATTACCAGGTTATGGAACTATTAGAATTGTAAATGAGATGATCGCAGATGATTTAACCCCCGCAAAGAACTCTGAATTAAAGCAGGGTTCTTTCTTTAATTTTTAATAATATTCAGCTACGTTGATGAAAAGTATCAGTTATCTTTTTGCGGTATCAGCTTTGGCCTGGCAGTTGTTTGCCGCATTTGCCTGTAATAATAATGATTATAAAAATGCTGAAACAAAACCTGTAACTACTGAAGTAAATAAAAGTTATAAACACAAGCCGCCGGCTACCTATACCGATACTTTAATAATAAATTTTCCTGCGGCTGTTTTTTATCATCCTGATTCGGTGCAGTTATTAAAGATAAAGGCACAAACAGATTCAATGATTTTTGACGGCAACATGCATGAATTTTTTTACCAGATGCGTAATGCCCGTATGGTTATGCAAAAAACCTGGCCGCATTTAAAAATAACAGAAGCAAAAAATTACAGGTATTTGCTTTTTATTGGGGCTGGTAATGCCAGGCATTACATTGACCTTGATACTAAAATTGATGCTTATGGTTTATTGGTATTCAACCAAAAAAAAACTCCGCTTACTGTAGATATGATGAATGTTGAAACAGAAATTTCTTTTTATTTAAAATAGCAATTTCGCTGTATGTTCCCTTACTGAAATATGATGAAAATCATGCTGGTTAAGTACCTGGGTCAGTTGTTAAAATCAGCCGCTTAACTATCTTGCTGTTGAAAGTTAAGAATAAATATCAAACTGATTAAAAACAATATAAAATCTGCATCATGAAAAAAATACTTTTTATACTGGTTGTAGCTATGGGATTAACCAGTATAAGTTTTACAATTATTAATAACAACGACAAAAAACCATGGCCCGTACCTGATAAAGATAAAAATATGAAGAACCCGGTTGCGGTAGATGCCGCATCCATTGCAGAAGGTAAAACACTTTATACAACACATTGCAAATCCTGCCATGGAGCAAAAGGAATGGGAGATGGCCCTAAGGCTGCTAATTTAAAAACAGAAGCAGGCGATTTTTCAAAAGCCGATTTTCAGGCTCAGACAGACGGTGCAATTTTTTATAAAACATCCGAAGGCAGGGATGATATGCCCAGCTTTAAGAAAAAATTACCGGATGCTGAAGATCGTTGGAACCTGGTAAATTTTGTAAGAACACTTAAAAAATAATTTATACGAGCTAATGTATAAAATACAGCCTGATTCAAAAACCCGACTTAATAGCCGGGTTTTTTATTTCATTTTTTCAAATTTTATGAAGCCGGTAAAATGATATTATTCAGTTTATAAACTGATTGAAGTCAGATAATAACAATATTGCTGCATGTATCTTGTCGCTGGTTTTAAATAACTAAATAAACAAAAAAATGGCTAACGAAATTAAAAAAAATCAAACCCGCAGAAAGTTTATTACCTGGGGTGTTATATCTGCTGCTGCGCTGGCTGCTTTTAAATTTATAAAGCCTTCGGGCAATAAATCCCAAACCGTTAAAATGCTTACCGAAGATGGTAAACTGGTAGAAATAGATATAGCCTCACTTCCGCCCCAAAAGAAAAAAATTACCAACAAAGAACTACAAAACTGGATAAAGAAATGAGTAATCAGAATCAATAAACTTAACTGAAATGGATCAAAAAAAATCACGACGGGAATTTATTGCAGCGGGTTTGTTAACCACTGTAGCTGTTGCCTGCAACTCCAATAAATCACCGTTTACTCCCGAAGATGATATTAAACCATCTGGCGAAAAAATGAAATTACTTTCGGTAGATGGTGAAATTATTGAAGTAGATAAAGCATTTTTAAAACCTGTGCCGCATTTGCCCCCGGTAACAAATACCGAAGCCAGGGCAGGCATACCGGGCAAAAAATTTGTGATGGTGATTGATCTGGCCCGGTGCAAAAATGTAAAAGCCTGCCAGGCTTCCTGTAATCATGCACATCATATTGCAGATGCACAAAACTGGATAAAAATTTACCCGATGAAAGATGCTGAGGAAACAGCTCCCTACTGGCAACCCACTACATGCATGCATTGCGATGAACCGCCTTGCGTAAAAGTTTGCCCGGTTGATGCCACTTTTAAAAGACAGGATGGAATTGTATTGATTGATAGTGACCGCTGCATCGGCTGCCGTTTTTGTATGGCTGCATGCCCGTACTCAACAAGGGTATTTAATTGGGGCGATCCTGATTTGCCACCCGATATTGCCGACCTGCATTATAATCCCGAAACCAGTATACCACAGAAAAAGGGAACAGTTGGTAAATGCGATTTTTGTGCCGATATGACACGTATGGGCATGTTGCCGCACTGTGTTTCTGCCTGTCCCAATGGTGTATTTATGTTTGGAGATATCAATGAAGATTCTGTAACCAATGGTGCCGAAACATTTCGTTTCAGCGACCTGATTAAAGATAAAGCAGGTTACCGCCTTATGGAAGATTTAGGAACCAAACCAAGTGTTTATTACCTGCCACCGGTAAACCGGAATTTTAAATTTGAAGATGGCCTTAAAAAAGAAGAGCCAGCCGAAAAAAAATCTTAAACTATCATCGTGGAAAAACTACAAAAATTTTCTCCCGAAAAAATCACCAGTGATTTACTGCCACAAAAATTTGGCCGCAGGGGAATGATATGGACCGGTATCTTACTTTTCATTTGTGCCATCGGAGCATTTGCTTACATACAGCAATTAAGAAAAGGTTTGGTGGTAACCAATATGGGCGATTATGTTTCCTGGGGTATTTATATATCCAACTTTGTTTTCTTTGTTGCCATCAGCCTGGTAGGTTCACTGATCACAGCCATTTTTCGTTTGGCAAATGTGCCCTGGCGTACGCCGCTAACCCGTATTTCAGAAATGATTGCAGTATCTGCAATCACGTTTGCATCGCTTATCATTATTGTAGATATGGGCCGCCCCGAAAGACTGTTTTATCTTTTTACACATGGCCGTATTCAATCGCCCATTATGTGGGATGTGATTGTTATCACTACTTACTTTTTTCTAAGCCTGTTTTTATTATACATCACACTGCTGCCCGATATCCGGATCATGATTCTGGCAAAAGAAAAACTGGGTAAACCATTTTCAAAATTATACCGCTGGCTGGGCTCATTCTGGAAAGGAACAGCAGAGCAGGAAAAAATAAGAGACAGATCAATCACCATACTTTGCATTGTTATTATACCGGTTGCATTTTGTATTCACACAGTTAC
>JANMWP010000002.1:0-2890 GCA_031394065.1 Chitinophagaceae bacterium | reverse complement strand
TTATCGGTTTCAATTTGCACCAGCGATTTTGAAGGATCGAGCAACTCTGCAACATTACCTTCTACTATTTTTTTCCCTTTGTGAATGATGAGCATACGGTTGGCAACTAATTCTATTTCGGCAAGCAGGTGAGAGGAAATAACAATGGTTTTGCCCATCTCCCTGCTTAAATGCAAGATCAAATTCCGCATATCAGCTATCCCCTGCGGATCAAGCCCATTGGTGGGTTCATCCAAAACAATCAATTGAGGATTATGTACCAATGCTACTGCAATACCCAATCTTTGTTTCATGCCCTGGCTAAAAGTTTTTACTTTGCTGCCAGCTCTTTCCTCCAGTCCAACCATTTTTAATTGCTCCATCAACAACATTTTGTTTGGTTTCATCCCACTCATTTTTGCAAAAATGGCCAGGTTATCATAGGCTGATAAATATTTATACAGATCGGGTTTTTCAATAACCGCACCAACCTGTTTTAAAATTTCATGGCGATGGGTTGAAAGACTTTTTCCAAAAATGCTGATATCACCTGCCGTGGGTTTTATGAGCGTGAGCAACATACGGATGGTGGTGGATTTTCCAGCGCCATTCTGCCCCAAAAATCCATACACATCCCCTTCTTCAACGGTGAAGGAAAGATCATCAACCGCTTTGATCTCTTTAAATTGCTTGGAAAGATTGTTAACTTTTATTATTGAAGCCATGCCTGTCTATATTGACAAAGGTAAAACGGATGAGCATGTAAAAAGTTTAAAAATAATAATTGGGGAAATATTTTTAGCACAGGGTTGCCAACCTCAGTAAATACTTTTCAAATTTAAACCACTTTATAAAGGTTGGCAACCCTTACCCTACCCGCCGGGATTCATATAAGATTGCAGGGCATTTACATAGGCTTCAAAAGATTCAATTCCTTTTTTTGTGATTTTGCAGATGGTTTGCGGATAATTATTGCTGAACTGTTTGGTAACTTCTATATAACCGGCATCTTTTAATTTATTGATTTGAACACTCAGGTTGCCGGCAGTTGAGTTTGTTTTTTCTTTTAAAAAAGTAAACTCAGCCTCACGTACACTGATAAGCAGGCTTACAACAGCAAGCCTCAGTTGAGAATGTAATATGGGATCGAGTTCTTTAAATTCCATAACTTATTGTTGCGCCTCCCTTTTACATTTTTTACGTAAAATAATGCCCGGTATCAACCATGCCGATAAAGCCGACAATGCCATCAGCAGCAGGTTTATTTTAAATTCGGTGTATAACGAAACAGCAAATAATATCCAACAGATCATAGCCCCGATTATCATGGGCTTAAACCGGAACATACCGCCGGTAATAAATGTTGGTAAACCAAAAAGCATCAGGAATAAAGATTCGGAGTGTGATGGCCTGTAAAAATTATTGAAAAACATCAGCATAACAATCATTGCCCCAAATGCCCACCAAACATAGCTCATGGTAGTTTCTTCATAACTCACAAAATTTTTGTTTTTGCGGTTTTTAAATATCATTACAAACTGTGGCACCAGTGCAACCCACATCAGCCACCATATATCAAAGCCTGTATCAAACTGAAAATGCATTTGTAAAAAACTAAAAATGCTGCAAAAGAAAATTACAATACCCCACATAATAGCACTTGTACCGTTTGAGTGGTATGAGCTTTTGGCTTTGCCGATCATTTCGGTGATAAGCTTCAGGCTTTCGTTTTCACTTAATTTATTTTCTTCCATGGTTAGTTGTTTTGATTTTTAAACTTTTTTCTGAGCAGGTACCCAGGTATTATCCAGGCAATTAAAACTGCAGCAGCCAATAAAAGCAAATAATAAACCGGCAACAGAAAAGTTGATAAAATGGCTAATGCCCAACAGGCTATTCCTCCAATTTTTAAAGGCTTAAACTGCATTACTGTACCGGATAAAAATGTAGGAATGCCATACAGCATCAACACAATCGGGTACATATAAATCCAAAGTTCGTTTTTGGAAACAATGAAACTTAAAACAAACATGCAAACACCGAAACTTATCCAGATACTGTCTATAATGCCATCACTGTATGTTTTTACTTTTTCCTTTTTCTTTTTACGAACCAGGTAAATGATTTGAAAAATGACTGCCAGCCAGCAACTGGCCCATATTATTTGAGGTTGTTTAAATAACTGCAGCTTCAGCATAATAAAATGCCCCAAAGAGCAAAATAATATCACCCATCCCCACAAAAGGTATAAAAAGCCATTTTCGCTGAAACGGTTTTTTGCCTGGTTGATCATGCTGTCAATTAACTGCAGACTGTCTTTTGGCGAAAAATTTTCTGATTGCATACAAAAGGGTTTTGAGTTTTGGGTTTTTGTTTTGGGTTATCAGATTGATAACCCAAAACAAAATAATTTTATTTGCATTCGGCCAGCATTGCTTCCAGTCTTGTCCTGCCCCAGGTTGGATGAATATCGCTTGCAGGTTTAAATGTATTATACTTATCCAATGATGATTGTAAAACCGGTTTAGCATTTGCACAACCTCCACCAAATTGTTCGGGTGTATATTTTAATCCCTGACCTTTTAAGTATTCCGGCCTTGGGTTTGTTGCATCCTGTTGCATGGCTGCATCAAGATAAGAAGCACTTTCAGGTCCGTACTCCTGGAAACGTTGCATTGGGTTCACCATCATGTGTGCGCTTGCAATCATACTTTTTACACAACTGATCTCGGAGTTGTTGGGTTGTAAAGCATCGGCCTTATCGATCAACTCTGTTGCCTTATCTGCAATCGCATCAACCTTAGATTTATCTTTTTCCATGTAAGTATAATTAACCTGGCAAAATGCAGCGTAATAATATGCCAGCCACTGATTTTTTTCAGTTGTGGCAATGCGTTCAAATTTATTTGCC
>JANMWP010000434.1:0-4071 GCA_031394065.1 Chitinophagaceae bacterium | reverse complement strand
GGCACATAAACAATAAGTAGTATGCAGGAAATAGAAAATAAAAATGCCAGGAGCAGGTTTCTGTTAGAAAACAGGTATTTACCTAATGCAGGCCCATAAGTTCGTCTTGAAAGCAGGTTGGCATACTGGCTAAAGATGATGGAAATAAAAGTTACGGTAATTGCTTTTTCATAATTATTAGCAAGATGATGATTATGAAAGTACACAAACAGGAAAGCCCCGTATGAAGCAAGCCCCATAACCGTACCATTAAAAATTATTCCTTTCATCGTGTCTTTGGTTAATATTTTATCTTTCGGATTCCGGGGCGGTTCTTCCATTATGGTTTTTTCAGGCGGGTCGTAAGTCAACATGATTAACGGAAACATTTCGCCCACCATATCTATCAATAATATCTGTACAGCCAATATGGGTGTGGCTATACCTAAGAAAGCGCCTGCAAAACCAAACAACACACAGGTAAGTTCTGCAATGTTGGATGAAAGATTTGTTTTGATCGTCTTTTCCAGGTTCCTGAAAATGGTCCTTCCTTCCTTTACTGCAACAACAATGGTAGAAAAATTATCATCCAGCAAAATCATATTAGCAGCCTCCTATGCCACTTTTGAACCGTTCTTTCCCATTGCAATCCCAATATCTGCCCTCTTTAAACTCAATGTATCATTTACACCATCACCGGTTACTGCAACAATTTCTCCTTGCTTCATTAGTAAATCCACAATCCGGAATTTGTCGTCGGGCGATACTCTTGAAAATATTACGGCCCTGTTTTGAAAAGCAGTTTTCATTTGTTCATCACTCATTGCCTGCAACGCAGTTCCATTGATTACTACCGGGAACTCATTACCCTCATTCATTAATCCAATACTTTTAGAAATTGCTTTTGCAGTTACTTCATTGTCACCTGTTATCATAAACACTTTTATGTGTGCTTTAAAAACAGAATCAATAGCCGCTTTTACTTCCTCGTTGGGCGGATCGAACATAGTAACGAAACCAGCAAAAGTCAAATCCTGTTCAGCATCTTCTATCGTATAATCGTTTTTACTTTCGAGGTCTTTGTATGCAATGGCAATAACCCGGAGTGCATTTTCAGAATATGCTGCTGCCATTGACAGAATTTGATGCTTTTGCGTATCTGTCAGCTCATTTACTTTGCCATCAGAAATTATTTTTGTTGAAACAGCAAGAATGGTTTCAATAGAGCCCTTTACAGAAGAAATGATTTTTTGCTGATGTGTTCGAATGATAGCCGCTCTTTTACGAAATGAATCGAAGCCGAATGATTTTACAGGAGGATAATCTTTTTCAATTTCTTCCAATGTAAATCCGGCTTTCATCGCCAGTGTGGCAAATGAGGCTTCTGTAGGGTCGCCGATAGAATGCCAGGAAGGATGGTATTTATCGGGGGGACTTATTTTTCCTGTGGATGAAAGTAATCCTGAAAGAAAAAATATTTTCAAATCACCTAAAGAATCCTTTTTGAATATTTCTCCTTGTTCACCAGAGATGCTTCCATTAGGTTCGTATCCTAATCCGGAAACCGAAAATGACTTTCCATTAAAATAACAACCGGTAATTGTCATTTCATTTTTTGTGATAGTTCCTGTTTTGTCGGAAGCAATTACAGTAGCTGAACCCAATGTCTGGGCAGATGCAATCTTTTTTACAATTGCTTTTCTTTTTGCCAACCTGCCAACTGCCAGCGCAAGTGCCATAGAAATTTGTGCAGGTAATCCTTCCGGCACCATCGCCGCAGCAACACTAACAGCAAATACAATTGCTACAGCAATTGAATCATTCAGCAACATCCGGGTTGCAAAAAGACAGGCCCCAATTATTAAAGTTGCATAGGTTAGCTTTTTTGCAACATCGGCAATCTCAGTTTGCACCGGGGCATCGGTAGATTTAATTTTCTGTGATGAGGAACTTATTTTTCCAATCTCTGTGTGAATTCCTGTTGCATATACAATACCTGTTGCTTCCCCTCTTGCAACAGTTGTGCCCATGTAAATACAATTTTTTATTTCTGCAAGTTGTAAGGTTTTACCAGCTACAAATAAATGATCTTTGTCTGAAGGCAATGATTCGCCAGTGAGAATAAATTCGTTTGCTGAAAAACCATTTGAGTGAATCAACCGGATATCGGCCGGTACACCATTACCCTCGTATAATTTTACGATATCGCCCGGCACCAGGTCTTCCGCTAAAATTTCAATTGTCTTACCATTCCTGATAACCGTGCATTTATTTACAACTAATTTTTTAAGTGAAGCAAGAATATTTTCTGATTTCCATTCCTGGTAAAACCCGATCAGCGCATTCAGGATTACAATAACTAAAAGTATGGACCCATCACGGGGCTGACCTAAATAATAAGATACCAATGATGCAACAATCAATATGATAACCAGTGGACTTGTAAATTGGCCTAAAAGGATTTTAAAAAAACCTCTTGAATTGGTTGGTTTCAGCACATTGTCGCCAAACTTTTGCCTTGCTGATTGAATTGCATTTTCATCAAGGCCATGTTCAGCATTGCTGTTGAATAGTTTAATTACTGCATCAATAGGTTGTTCGTAAAATTCCATTTGCCATCATTTTGTGAAACGTGTTTTACCCTAAACTTCCTACATCTTCATTCCTGCCATGGGGTCTGCACCTTTCTTAAAAATATATTCGCTGTTCAACAAATACGTTCCACTTGTAACCACTACATCACCCGCACTCAACCCAGATTTAATTTCTATTCGGTCATCATTTTCCAAACCCACCTGCACCATTTTAATTTTAAAAGAATTTTTACCCGTTCGTACCCAAACAGTTGCTCCCTTGCTGTCCCTGATAACCGCATCTGCAGGCAGTGTTAATGTTTTATGTTGCAGGCTTTTTAAAACTACATAAGCCGGCATACCGGGTTTTAATTGATTGCCTGTATTGGGAATGGATACCCGGATTAAATTGATTCTTGAATCAGGATTGATCTCAGGATTTACAAATTCAATCCTTCCTTTAATTTCTTTGCCTTCCATATCCGGTAATTGTACCAATGCAATTCCATTACGGTCTATTGCTGAAAGTTGCGAAGTATAAACCTGTGCTTCGGCCCAAAGACTTGAGAGATCGGCGAGTTTTACAATCGTTCCACCTTCCATTACATAATCGCCTTCCTTAAAGTCTAAGGCTGTAATATAACCTGATGCAGTGCTGTAGAAGGTTGTGGTGGGGTTTGCTTTTTTATTCTTTGCAAGTTCAGCCACTCCGGCATCACTCATACCCCATAAATGCAATTTGTTTTTTGCACTTTGTAAAAGCTGGTCAAAATCCATGACTGTTTCATCAACAAAAAATTTCTTCCTGTCTAATGCCAGTAAATATTCCTGTTTGGCATTGTTTAATTCTTCGCTGTACAAATCATACAACGGAACTCCGTTGCCAACATAGTCTCCCAGGTTTTTAAAATATAATTTTTCAATTCTTCCCATCACTCTTGAACTTACGGAGGATGATTTCATGGGGTCGAAATTCAGCGTAGCTGTTAAAACCAACTGGTCGCCAATTGAACCCATACGTAAGGTATCTGTTTTAATATTGCCCAATTGGATTTGCTGTTCACTCAGCATGATCTCATCTTTATTTTCGGCATTGGTTTTTTTAACCGGTGTGAGTTGTATGTGACAGATAGGACATTTGCCCGGCTTAGATTCAATAACCTGCGGGTCCATTGAACAGGTGTAATAAGTATCCGAAACTTTTGTTGTCTCCTTTTTGTTTTTGCAGGAACTGGTTAATAACATGAAGCCTGCGGTTATTGCTGCCCAAAGAATCCACTGTACAAGAGTGCGACGCCACAAATGTTTAATAGTTATTCTATCGCCCGGTACAAAAATATTTTCTTTCATCGTTTAGTTTTTTATTTTGATAAAGCTTTCGCTATCCATTAAATACTGTGCATTTACTGCAACTGAATCTATCGTGGATAATCCGTTCATGACCTGTATTTGATTTTTATACCCGATGCCTGTGTTTATTTTTATTGCTTTAAAACCAGCGCCTTCTTTTTTAAAAACT
>JANMWP010000679.1:0-2865 GCA_031394065.1 Chitinophagaceae bacterium | reverse complement strand
GCATTATATTTAGACTGATGCGATAAACCAACCGTATGGCCGGTCTCATGCGAAATACATTCGCCCACTTTTTTTGGTGAGTATAACAAACGGTCGCTGAATACAAAAGCTGGTGTATCATCACCCCAGGTAAAAGAGCCTGTGTAACTGATACCGCTTGTACCGGCAACTGTCCAGCTGCTTGTTGGCGTTATTATAATTCTTATACGCATGCTTAAAGGTGTTGCTAAAAACACTGTTGAGTCTGTTGTAACATTTACGTCAAAAGGCCTGAAATCTTCGGCAACACGGTTAAAAGATTCTATTATCTGCGGATCGGTCATACCAGAAGTTGCACAGTTAATCGGATTGCCGTTATTCCAGAATGTACTCTGAACAGTATGTCCGTCAAAGTCAAGAAAAATGGTTGCTGTTGCAGATGGAAAACTGTTTAATTTAGGTACACTAAAAGCATTAAATGAAATCAGTAACAGTACTGTGCAAATTAGCGATGTAAAAGTCTTTTTCATTTCTAGGGGTTTTAGGTGGATAGTTGGATATGGTAAGTATTTTTTTATTTTATGATTTTATAATTGAGCACAGTCGTGTATTACACGGTCGGTTTCAATTTTTTTAAGTTGATAGTTTCCTGATGCATTTTTTTTCATTTCAAAACCATCAAAATAATTTTTATTGATGATGCGGCCAACATAGGAAATTGAGCCATCGGCATTTGTGATTTTTGAAACACCAAAAACAGTATTTGAATAATCAGGCGATACAATTACTGCTGATTGCAGGTTGGCATATTTAGCCAGGTTACTTGTTACAGTGCCCGAAAAAGTAAAGTTGTCGGAAAAAGCAAGGCTTATATTTTGACCGGGAGAAGTAATAAATACTTTTGCCAGTTCCTGTTCGCTGCAGTTAATGGTTTCAGGAAAATTGCTGAACTGCTTTGGTTTTGGATTATTGTTTTGACAAAATCCGGTCATCACTATAAAAGATAAAAGCAATGACAATGCATAGGGCGCATAACGTTTCATAGGATTTATTTGGTTTCTTGATTATTGGATAAAAAACTGTTATTCATAAAACGCAAACATGAATAGTTTAGTATCTTTTTAACAAAAAAAAACCAAATCAGCTTGAAATAAGTAGAATTACGGGCTGTATAACCGTGTTTATACGAATGTGCCCGGAGTCAATACTGGCCTGTACTTAACAGCACCAGGGTGCAGGCTTCCAGCGGTTTAATATTGTTTTTAACGGCGAGTTCAGCCAATTCATGGTTTTCGGTACCGGGGTTAAAAATGATTCGCTTGGGCTGAAGGGAAATAATATAATCGTAGTATTCTTTTTGAAGATCCGGACTTAAATACAAGGTTACCGTGTCAATATCCGGCCATTGAAATTTTTCTTTTATTATTGGTATTCCGGCAACTGTTCCTGCTTTTTTACCAATTGCAACAACAGGGAACTTGTTATTTTTTAACCTGTTTATTGCCAGGTTACTATAGCGTGACGGGTTCGTTGATGCACCCAAAACCAATGTTGTTTTCTTTGCTGTACTCATGTTAAAAACCTTGCTTTTACTTCCGGCGTGGGTATCATACAGGATTGCCTGATGCCAAACCATTTGTAACGATTTTCAGCAATCCAGTTATAAATACCATCCCGTATAAATTTTGGAACAATAATAAAACCATAGCACAGAGGCCAGAGCCCTCTTAAATGCCTGCACACTTTTAAAGCTCCGGTAGATTGTTTGTAAACTATCGCGTTTTCAATAAAAATAAAAGACTTCATATCATCTGCCGGTAAATTAAATTGCTGCAATAATTTTTGCCCTGCTTCTGATTGCATGGGTGCAAACATAATATTTGCTTTTTTATTTCTTTTGAGTGTAAAATTTACAGCACTATTACAGAAGTTGCAAACGCCGTCGAAAAGTATGGTGGGTTGATTGTTCATTTATTAATACAAAGTTACTGATTAGCAACAAGTGCTTAATCATTAATAATAGCTTTAAGCGCCGAATCAAGTGTGGCATATTTAAACTGAAATCCTGCATTCAATAACCGTTCTGGAATAACCCAACGGCTTTTTAAAATAAGTTCAGTTTCTGTTTTTATAAGTATGGCCCCAATTTGCAGCAACCAGGCAGGCAATGGCAACGCAATTTGTACGCCCATCTGCTTTCTCAGCAATTGCATCAGGGTTTTATTATTAACCGGGTTTGGCGCTGCAGTATTTAACACACCATTCAATTCAATATGTTTTTGAATAAAAGTAATAGCATTGAATACGTCATCAATGTGTATCCAGCTGAACATTTGATTTCCTTTACCCTGTTTTCCTCCCATACCAAAACGAACCAGATTTTTTAATGGTTTTATTACGCCACCGGTTTTTCCCAAAACAATAGCCATCCTTAATGCGACCTGGCGTATATTGGGTAATTTAAAATCGAAGAAAGTTTTTTCCCAATTGGTTGCCACGTTAACTGAAAAGCCAGAGCCAATTTCTCCGGCAGTTTCAGTCATGGGCTTGTCTTCGGCGTGGCGGTAAATGGTTGCTGTGCTTGAATTTATCCAAAGCGGCGGAGGGTTTTTACATTGTAGCAATGCAGTTCCTAATATTGCAGTTGTATCAATTCTGGAGTTATAAATATTTTCTTTATTTTTTTCATTGTACCGGCAATCAACCGATTTACCGGCAAGGTTAATCAGCATTTCAGCATTTTCAAGTGCTTCAATAATTAAAGCTGTGTTATCCCAGTTAACATGATTTTTTTGACGGGAAATAATAATTACTTCGTATCCAAAAGCTATAAATTTTTTATTGAGATATTGACCCACAAATCCTGTTCCTCCCGCTATAATAATC
>JANMWP010000204.1:0-3501 GCA_031394065.1 Chitinophagaceae bacterium | reverse complement strand
CAAAGTACCTGCAGCCGGATTACTTAATGCAGAAAGATTGGTAACAGTAAGGCTTCCGTTTTCAGGATCGGTATCATTACTAATCAGATTTATGGTATTTGAATAACAAGGGAGTATGGTTTTACTGTCTGGATTGGCAGTTGGCACCCTGTTAAGTACAGTAATAATTAACCTGGCAATATCGCATAGCGGGCTTCCGCAGGCAGGGGCCGGTTCACAAAGGTTATAAAATAAAGTATCTTTTCCGGTGAAGCCAACATTTGGAGTATAAACAATATTGCCGCTGCCATCAACTGTGGCTGTGCCATTTAAAGGCGCTGTTGCAATACTTACTGTTGAGGTTGGCACCATCCCTTCGGGATCGGTATCATTTGCTTTTACATTAATGGTTTGAACCACACCTGAATTTGCACCAGGCAAAGGTGCATCGTTCACCGCATCAATTTGTCCGTTGGTAATGTTGATATAAACAGTAGCAATATCACTTAAACCCGAACCGGTATGAATAACCTGGTAAGTAAGCGAACGAACCCCATTGAAGGAAGTTGCAGGCGTGTAAGTTATATCTCCGGTAACTGCATTAATAGATGCTGAACCAGAAACGGGAGATGTAACAATACTGTAGGTTCTTGCCCCGGCAACCGGATAGTAATCGTTGGTTGCGGTTAAAATATTTACAGCAACCCCATTTGCTGTTGAAGCCGTATCCGGCATTGCCAATGGGGCACGTGTTGGTATTGCAGAACATGTTGGCGGTGTGGCCCAGTCAAAGGTTAATAAAGGCCTGTTGCCCACTGTTGCATTTTCTCTTGAGCCAAAATCTTTATTTTCATTTCCTGTACCTTCTGTTGAAAATTTCAACATCAACCCGTTATTTACATTGGTACCATTTACCCAGTTTTGAATCAGGGTATTTATCGTACCGGCAGTCCAATTGTATGTGCCTGTATTACTCACAGATGTAGTGGCATATGCTGTTGGGCCCAAATCGCCACCAGCAGTGGTCCATAATACTGAACCAGTATTTATTCTGATTGTCCAGTTAGATACACCTGCCGTTGAATTTCCAGTACCTTCATCCCATGTATTTGTAATCCGATGAACAGAAATATTATAAGCTGTAGTATTTCTAACTGTTGTGGCCACCATCCTTAAATTGGTATTAGATATTGTAGCATTTACGGGTATTGACGAAAGGTCAAATTGCATAAGACCTCTGTAAATTTTACTGATTTGACCATCTACCCTTACAAATGTAGAGCTGCCAAAATTTTCATTACCCCCTGATTCTTCTCTGATAGAATTATCTTTTAAAGGTATTTGGGAATAGTTGCCAGATGAACCCGCTGCACTTTGATAAGTTCCTGCATCGCAGGCATCATTGGTAACAGTAACTGTAACTGTGGCGGTATTATAACCACCACTACCATTGGTTACCCGGTAAGTAAAAATATCGGTTGGCCCACCAAAATCAGCATTGGGTACATAAGTAATTGTATTATCTGTATTTATAGATACTTTGCCATTGGCCGGGCCAGATGTAATTCCTATTACAGTTAAACCTACTGCATCATTTGCCAGTACATTGAATGTACCAATTGCATCTTCTGCAATTGTAAATGCATCGTTGGCTGCTGCCGGGGTTGATCCACCTGTTGTTGTAATGGTTAAGGTGCTGTTTGAACAAAGTGGAGCCGGTGTTGCATTATTACAAACAGTATAAGTAAGTACTAACGGACCGGTAAAGTTTGAGTTGGGCGTAAATGTAACATTACCTGCTGCTGTAAAAGAAACAGATCCGTTTACAACACCTGTAACATTGGTTAAGGTAAGTGGTAATGCCCCGGGGTCTGTATCGTTTGTCAATACATTGGTAGTAACAGGAGTACCTGTACCACAGGTAACGCTTATAGATGCTGCATCAGGGTTTGCCACCGGAGGCTGCGGCCCTGCAAGTATAACTACCGGATAAGATTTAAAAGACGTTCTGCCACAGTTATCTGATACTTTACAGGTAATAACACAAGGTGTTGGACCTGCAACTGTTGGTGCTGTAAATGTAGTAGAGGTTGCAGTGGCGTTTGCAAAAGTACCACCACAACTGCTGCTCCATAAATAAGAAAAAGTTACTCCCAATAAAGGAGATGTGGCAGATACAGAAACCGGCACAGCTGTACCGCTGTTGATGTTTTGTCCGGTGGTAACACCCGATACGGTAATATTTGGTGCTTTTGGCTGTACCTGAAAAAAGCTGAAATTAAAAAAAGCCCTTTGTGCAGCCACATCAGCCGCAGTTCCTTTATTATGGCTGTGGCCTGCTTCGTACATTACATAACCACGACTTGCATTATCAAAAGCCTTTCCATAAACCATCAGTGCTGCAATGTTTCCATTGGCAAGATCGGGAGCGGTTACATTAGCTTGTGTAGGGTCGTAAGCAATAATTTTTACACCGGGCCTCCAGCGGGTATTATTGGGTGCAGCATCCTGCTTGGGTAAATAAATCTGCTCCGATCCATTTAACTGGGCTGCATCTGTTGTACCCAAATATTGAGCAATCGGGTCATCAAAAAACTGGTGTGTATATGGTATTGAACCGCCTGCATGGGAGCCCCACAAGGTTAAACTGTTATTGGGGTAAGGTGTTGGTGCAACAGCGGTGGTTCTGGTTGTAAGAAAATTCATCTGCTGGGTGGTGTTTGCCGGGTTAATACAATTTTCCAATGCACTAACCGCATGGCAAGCCGCCCATATAGAGCCCAGGCTGTTCAGGTTCCAGGTAAATAAATTACTATGCGATGCCCAGGTTGGGTCGGCATGGGGCATTACAAAAAAATCGTCGCAAGCATCCAGTGTTTGTGGCGATTTCCAGTTATACGCACCCGGAAAAGCCGTATTGGTGATACCGGCATTTATTAAATATCCTTCGGCAATAACTCCGTTTGCAGCATCAAGCGTCCATCGGGGAGCAGCTGTAAGCGTTTGTGTTACAATAACAGTAAGCGGCGATATTGTAGTTGTACCTACAACACCCTGCCCCGTCCACGATGTAATTTTGGTATTTACTGCTGCACTTCTGTATTCAGCAGGAATAATAAATGTACCGCCCTTGTACTGTACTGCATTATACGTAAAATCAACCCCATCTTTAATTTTCCCTGCTGCAATAATCCATTTAATGGGCACATTGTAATTTCTTATCAAATCAAAAATTAAACCATAAGGTTTTAAACCATTGGCAATGGTGTTTGGAGTTGTGGCACCCATGTTGATGATGAAGGAACCGGTAGATAAGGTTTCTGATTGAGCTTTAGCATTAAAGCTGATTACTAAAATTGTAACTACAAGTACAAAATACATGCAGTACAAGCGGAGAGACTTTAACATTTTTTGGTTTTTATGGATATTGTATAAATTAAACAAATAATTCGTAGTATTTAAACGACTAAATCATTTCTTTATTTCGTATTTAATAATAAAAATGTCAATTTTTAAAAAAAG
>JANMWP010000665.1:0-1570 GCA_031394065.1 Chitinophagaceae bacterium | reverse complement strand
AGTTCATATTCATTATCTGTTTCCCCCACTACGCAATTACCTGAGCCTCCAAAAATCCAAACCAGAAAAAACTTCAACGAAACAGCTTTCTTCTTCCCAGATTTAAAAACAGATGCCGAAGGCAATATTGAATTTAGTTTTACCATGCCCGAAGCATTAACCCAATGGAAGCTGATGACATTGGCTCATACCAAAGATGCAGCAAGTACCTACAGCGAAAAAACAGTTGTAACACAAAAGCCATTGATGGTGCAGCCCAATGCCCCACGCTTTATGAGAGAAGGCGACAACATGGAGTTTAGTGCAAAAATTGTAAACCTAAGTGAAAAAGAAGTAACCGGTATTGCAACATTGGAGTTACTGGATGCCGCCACCAACAAACCGGTTGATGGCTGGTTTAAGAATGTTTTTCCTACACAATATTTTACCGTAGCAGCCGGGCAAAGTGCGGCAGTAAAATTCCCGATGGAGATTCCTTTCAATTTTAATTCGGCAATGACGTACAGGATTGTTGCCAAAGCCGGTGAATTTTCGGATGGTGAAGAAATGGCGATTCCTATTTTAACCAACCGTATGCTGGTAACAGAAAGCATGCCGCTCAACCTGCGTAATCAAACTACAAAAACTTTTAAGTTTGATAAATTACTGAACAGTGGCAGCAGCACAACTATTACCAACCATGCGCTTACGGTTGAATACACAAGCAACCCGGCCTGGTATGCCGTGCAGGCGTTGCCTTACTTAATGGAGTATCCTTACGAATGTGCTGAGCAAAGTTTTAGCAGGTATTATGCCAATACATTGGCATCATTTATTAGCAATGCTTCACCAAAAATAAAAGCCGTTTTTGAGAAAAGGAGGATTACCGATACTGCGGCGTTGATGAGTATTTTTCAAAAAAATGAAGAATTAAAATCGGTACTCTTGCAAGAAACACCTTGGGTACTTGCTGCACAAAGCGAATCGCAACAAAAGAAAAACATTGCTATATTATTTGATATGGTGAGACTAGCAGCAGAGAAAAATAAAACATTGGCTACACTAAAAGATATGCAAACTGGCAATGGTGGTTTTGCATGGTTTAAAGGTGGCAAAGATGATAGGTATATTACGCAATACATTGCAACAGGCATTGGGCATTTAAGAAAACTTAAAGCAGTACAAGGCAAAGATTACGAAAGCTTGAAACCAATTGTAAATAAAGCTTTACCATATTTAGATGCAAGGCTAAAAGAAGAATATGATAACCTCATAAAGTATAAAGCAAAATTAGCAGACAATAATTTATCCTACACAGCTATTCAATATTTGTACATGCGTAGTTTCTTTACCGAAACACCAATAAGTGCATCTGCAAAAATAGCAGTGGATTATTATACCGGCCAAGCTACAAAATATTGGCTGAGCCAAAGTAAATATATGCAAGCCATGATAGCACTTGCTTTGCATAGAAAAGCAGATACAAAAACGCCAAAGGCAATTATAGAATCGCTCAAACAAAATAGCATAAGCAGCGAAGAGTTTGGTATGTATTGGAAAGATTTTAATAAGGGTGGTTACTATTGGTATC
>JANMWP010000621.1:0-1729 GCA_031394065.1 Chitinophagaceae bacterium | reverse complement strand
CAAAAAAAAGAAAAACTTGCGCTTGATACTTTACGCCCCTGGGATATTGATGCAGAGCCGGAAGGCATAAAACCTTTAATGCCTTTTAAAACAAGTGAAGAGCTGATTGAAAAATCGATTGCATGTTTCAGCAAGCTGCGCCCTTTCTTTGGTGAGTGCCTTAAAAAAATGCAGGAGCTAAAACACCTGGACCTGGAAAGCCGTAAGGGCAAAGCTCCCGGCGGTTATAACTGTCCGCTTGCAGAAAGCGGTGCCCCTTTTATTTTTATGAATGCTGCCGGACAAATGCATGATGTAACTACCATGCTGCATGAAGGCGGCCATGCCATTCATTCTTTTCTTGCACATCCTTTAGAGCTGAATGGCTTTAAAGAATACCCCATGGAAATTGCAGAAGTAGCCAGTATGGCCATGGAGCTGATGAGCATGGATGAATGGGAAACCTTTTTTACAGATGCAACAGATTTAAAAAGAGCAAAGGAACATCAGCTGGAAAGAGTAATTACCATTTTTCCGTGGATTGCCATCATAGATAAATTTCAACACTGGATTTACGAACATCCTGTACATACGCATGATGAACGCACTGCAACATGGAATGAAATATTAAAAGAGTTTCAGGATGATGTAATTGATTACAGCGGACTGGAAACCTACCGCAGCAACAACTGGCAACGTCAGTTACATTTATTTGAAGTGCCTTTTTATTATATTGAATATGGTATTGCCCAATTGGGCGCTATTGGTATGTGGATGCAGTATAAAGACAACAAACAATTGGCAATGGACAATTACTGCAGCGCATTGGCATTGGGTGGTACCAAAACTTTGCCGCAATTATTTGAAACAGCAGGATTAAAATTTGATTTTAGTCCAGATAAGATTAAAGTGTTGATGGAGTTTGTTAAATCCGAAATGGAACGTTGATTATTATTTACACTGATCACATATCCCGCTTATCACCATATCAATTTGATTCTGCTTAAATCCTTTGGGTAATTTTACTTCGGGAATTGATACATGATCCATACAAATTGTTTTATCGCAAACGTCGCATATAAAATGCACATGATTATCGTGGTGGTGGCCTGCTTTGCAATTGTCTTTACATAAAGCGTATAAAATAGAGTTATCGGTTGTTGGAATATTATGGATGATACCTTTCTCTACAAAAGTCTGCAGTGTTCTGTAAACGGTAACCCGGTCAAAGCCGGCATCGGTGTTTTTTTCAATATCGGCATGTGCCAATGCTCCCGGACTTTTTAAAAATAATTCCAGAATTTTTTTGCGCCCGGCTGTAATGCTGAGCTGGTTCTTTTTCAATATGTCTAGAAGAGTGTCCATTGTAATTGTAAAGTTAAATAAAGAACGTGAGTGGTGAGTCGTCATTCGTGAATATGGCTTGCGCTGAATTGAAAGAGCTGCATTTCCTCACGATTCACGATTCACCACTCACGATTCACGACTTATAGCTCAATTGGGCGTATTACTAAATCCATTCATAAACCGTTTGGTTGTTATCTTTTCTTTCAGCAAACCCTTAATGTCTTTAAAAAGTTTCTGCATCTCTTCTTCATTCAGTCCGTCATAAATACCCCGTACCCTGCGCTGGTTATCAACCAAAGCAAAAAACTGGGTATGTATAAACTGGTTGGCGATGGTTTGTGATGAATCCGGTTTATTATTATCAATCTTATAACTCTGCCGTGCCATTTTGTAAAGCGATGCT
>JANMWP010000566.1:0-4983 GCA_031394065.1 Chitinophagaceae bacterium | reverse complement strand
GAAACCGCCAACAGGCAATAGTTGTAAAGAATCTGTTTTATTTAGTACTGAATCGGGAGATTGTGCACATAGTGAGGCAGAAAAAAAGAATAAAAAAATTCCAAAGAAAAAAAATGGCTTCACTAAAAAATATTTTTGCAAAAATACTACTTCGCTCTTTGCATAGACAACCTTTTTAGTTTTAATTGACAGAATTGCATGCTGTTTCGATGATTAATATGCAATCAGAGCTACGTAGCACACGGTAGATGCTGTATATGAGAATTTTAAAAGTAATTGACATATCCAAAATGTATTTTGGATGCTTCCCGCAGATTTAATTTAACATCATTTCGTTTACCTGCTGCATAACTGATATTTAATAACCCAAACCTGGTTTCATAAGCCAGGCCAATGCCCACACCTATAAAATTATTATTCAGGTTTATATTCTGGTACTTGTTTTTAACCCATCCTCCGTCAACAAATCCAAACATATACGAATTAAGGGAAAGGCGGTACCGGTATTCTGCAGTTAACACCGCATATTGTGTGGCATAAATACTTTCTTCGCTAAAACCCCTTAACAGTTTATAACCTCCAATTTGAAAAAGTTCATTTCGGAAAGTACTTGGGCTGATGAACAACCCGCCATTAAAAGCAGTTTTTAAAGTTGCCTGTTTACCTACCGGAAAAAAATGTGCAGCTCCCAGTTTAACCCTGAACTGGTAACCACGGGCTTTCACAGAATCATACAAACTGGCATAATTAAAAACAGGGTCTTTTAAATTCAGAATTTCGTTATTCTTTTTTATGTTTTTTATACCTACTGATCCCGAAAGTTTTATTTCGTTTCCGGTGCGTGGGTTAAGCCGGTAATCGGTTTTATTCCATTCGTACTCCAAACCAACATTTATTGCGGTAACATCAATATTGGGAGGTAATTTTTTTGTTGCTTTAACAAGATTGGTATCTACACCGGTGCCCAGTAAAAAACTGTTTTGCCACTGCACAAATATTTTACCCGATTTATTGGCCGATAAAAGATACTGCAAACCAACCAGTGCATTAATTTGTAAAAAGGTAGAGTCTTTTTTAAAAAGATCAAACATAAAATCGAAACCGAAATTGGAATTAAATATATACGGTTGCTGAAAGCCTAGGTTTAAACGGGGAGATTTTGGTTGCAATTGCTGCCATTTCAAAAAAACAGTTTCGCCATTAGTTAAAGCATTTTTCAAATCAAGATTTACATCGGCAGTTAACTGCAATTTGCCCGATTGATTGGCACTGGGTAAAAAGCCAATTAAAAAGTTAGCCTGGCTGCTTTTTTTTGGTGCCAGATACAAGTTAAGGATAGAACCCGTGCCCAGCATCGTAATATCACTTGGTTGTATTGCCTGTATATAGGGCAATTCCAGTAAGCGCTTATCTACCTGTTCAAGCTTTTCTTTATTATACAGGCTGCCGTTGGTTATTGCCAGGTAATGCCGCAGGAATTTTTTTGAGATTTTTGCCTTACCCAAAATACGGATACTGTCAACATGATACAAAGGCCCTTTTCTTGCCCTTAGTAAAGCTTCGATTTTATTTTCATCAAGGCGGATGCTGTCTAAAAATATTTCGGCAAATGGGTAACCGTTTTTTTCATAATAACCTAATAACCTTTCCTCCAATGCCTGCAGTTGCTGCATATTAAGCAGCTTACCCGAATAATCTTTTTCTTTAAACCGGCTATCTTCCATGGCTGCTTTTTCAATACCATCCGGCTGTAGTTTTATCCATTGGTATTGCCTGCCCAAAAACAGCTGAATGCTTGTTGAATTTTCGCTTTCAAAAATACTGTCAACCGATGCAGTGGGATAGCCTTTCGAATTTAATAAAGAAATGATATCCAATACATACTTGCGGCATAACGCTTTACCTGAAAAGCTCTTTTGCAATTTTAAAGGCTCTGCATTAAAGGAGTTATCTTTGTCAACGTACTGAATGTTTAATTGATAAACCGGATTTTTAACAGCCTGGGCATTGCTGCTTTTTACAGTGAGTATTAAGCCCATACAGCATAGTACAGGAAACCAGATTTTACAGCATATTAATTTAACAGGAGTCATTAATAATCAAATCTAAAATAATATCCCGATACTTATCGGGACTAAAATCAAAAATCTTTGCCGGGCATTTATATTCATATCCCTTTTTGCAAACAGGCCTGTCATTACTGCAATTTTCATTTTTCCACTTCAATGGATCAAAAAGAAAAAATGGTGGAGGCGATTGTGAAGGAGGTAATAACTTCAGCCCAACTCCGGCCCCTCCTATCCTCCCCCAAGGGGAGGGAAATGGGGAAGATTGATGAGAAGAAAAATGCAGAAATTATTTCAACGCTTTATTTTGGCGGAGGTACACCCAGTATTTTAAGCATTGATGAATTAAAAATGATTTTCGATGCATTGCACAACCGTTTTGTTTTTGTAGATGGTATTGAAATAACATTGGAAGCAAATCCGGATGATATTACTGATATGAAATTGACAGAATGGGTAAGCCTGGGTATTAACAGGCTCAGCGTGGGCATTCAAAGTTTTGTTGAAGAAGAATTGATTTGGATGAACAGGGCGCATAATGCAGCAGAATCTTTATTATGTATTGACAAAATAAAAGCAGCGGGTTTTACAAATTTTTCAGTTGATTTGATTTACGGCTCTCCGCTTTTGAGTGATGCAGACTGGAAAAAAAATGTTGATATTGTAATTGAAAATAAAATTCCACATATCTCCTGTTATGCTTTAACCGTTGAGCCCAAAACTGCATTGGATAAAATGATTGCACAACATAAAAAAGAACCGGTTGATGCTGAAAAGCAGGCAAGGCAGTTTTTATTGCTGATGGACTGGATGAAACAGGCAGGATATGAACATTACGAGATCAGCAATTTTGCAAAACCGGGTTTAAGAAGTAAACACAACAGCAGTTACTGGAGTGGAGAACCTTATTATGCCTTTGGCCCTGCTGCTCATGCATTTGATGGCAAAAGCAGAAGATGGAATGTTGCCAACAACGCTTTGTACATTCAATCTTTACAAAAAGGTATAATTCCTTTTGAAGAAGAAACACTTACAGAAACGCAGCAATTGAATGAATACATTATGACTTCGCTGAGAACGATAGAAGGCATGGATTTAAATTTTGTAAGTAAAATTTTTGGAGAGCAAAAGCGCATTGAAATTTTAAAAGCAGCCAGTAAATATAAAACTACCGGAAAATTAAAATTTGTAAACCAATATCTTATTTTAACAAGAGAAGGAAAATTATTTGCTGATGGGATTGCATCAGATCTTTTCTTTGAAGATAAATCTCCCTTTCAAAAGACCTGATGCAATGGCCAGCATGTTGTTTAAATTAATGCACGTACAAATCAGCTACCTCCGCCAAAACAAAATGGTTTTTGTGTAAGATTAAAATCGGAATGTACCGCAATATTTTTTGCAATAATGGCGCCGTTAAAAACAGCTGGATTATGGTAAATCACACTCCCAATAGGTGCCAAAACTGTTCCATTAAAAATATTGGCTGCTTTATTAATTGTTATAGCTGAAGCATTCGGAAAATTAAAGATTACTCTTTCGGGCCTTACATTGGTAAGCCTTATTTCACTTTGAGAGAAATCAAAACTACCGGTTACATTAATTATAAAGCCATCATCTCCGCCGACAGTTCCCACTAAATTCAAAACATTTGAATTATAATTCATTGAAGCCATTTGCACTACGGTATTCGGAGCTACATGCGTAATGGTTTGGTTTGTTGTCACATTTCCCAAAACTACATCGGGAGTAAATGTTGCATATAAAGCAGAGGCTGCTATTGCATTTTGATTAGCCCGGTCCAATATAGAATCGGCTGCAGATGTATTGCGTATGATTCCGCCTGTAGGTTGGTAGGTTGCTGCAGTATATACAAAGCTTGATACCTGACTATGTACATAAGAGGTGCCTGTAAAATTGTCTATTTTTTGGTTGGTATTACTGGTAACACCTTTACTGTAACCTACATTCGCAATTAAATTATGGCTGCTGTTGATGGTAAAAGTCCCATTTTGCAATCCCAGCAGTCCAAATGGAGTAAGGGCGCATTCTCCGGGTGGATCATCAGATGGATCTATTCTACCATAAATAGGCCCATCCTTGGAAGGATTTACTAGGGCAGACTCATCTAACCCGATCTTTTCCTTGGTACAGGAAAACAATAATACAATTGAAGTTAACAAAATTGAATACAGATTTTTTTTCATAATGGTGGTTTGTGGTTTAAAAAATAAATAATAATAAAAACAAATCAATTCATTGTTACATGAATAGTCAAGCTTTAAAAAATAGTTGTAGGAGAAAATGTGAAAGTGAAAATACTCGTTAGGGACAGTAAAAATACTGTAAAGTTTGTAAATACCAAATTTTTTTTACATTTTTTTTGGGGGGAGCCAATTGGGTATCGGTATGGTATCTTGAAAATCTATACTTTTCAACTACAGCCTTATTGAATCGTTATCCCGTGCAGAGATAAAATTACCTGCTAAAATAAAAATTTCTTTAATCCTGGTGCTTTGTAAGCCACATCCTTATCTCAGCTATAGCAAGGTAAAGCACCATAAAAATAATGGCCGTAGTACTGATATTTGAAAACGAGAATGGCATTGTTATATTTTCTAACTTAAAGCTACAATCTTTTTATACCAAACACAACTCAATACTGTTAAACCCTTCGGCAGCAGGCAGGTTTTCCCATAAAATTTTATAAACGGTATCTGCAATGGGCATATCGGCCAATACTTTTTGGTTTATGATATGTATACATTTACTGGCATTGTATCCTTCTGCAACCATACTCATTTCCAGTTGAGCTGCTTTTACAGCGTATCCTTTGCCAATCATATTGCCAAATGCCCGGTTACGGCTGTGCAGTGAGTAACAGGTAACCAACAGATCGCCCAGATAAACCGATGCG
>JANMWP010000557.1:0-3369 GCA_031394065.1 Chitinophagaceae bacterium | reverse complement strand
GCCTGGTTAAGCAACCCAGCATTTTTAAAACCAAAAATAAAAACAGCAATGCAATAACAATTGCTGTTACAAGATTTACCCAAAAAGGTTTATTGGTAATGAATTTAAACACGCTGTTAATTTAATATTTTATTTGTTTACAGGTTTATTATTTATCAAGAAGTAGTACGTCAGTTTGAAATTCCCGTTAAAAATTTTGCTGTCAGTCTTGAGCTTGTCGAAGACGGGTTAGCTCAATACAGCCCCGGTTTCGACAAGCTCAACCTAACATCTTTTAAAGCTGATGCACTACTTATAAAAGCACTCTTCCAGCAAAGCAGTATAAAACTGTTTTAAACTCCAGCCCATGGCAACAACCTGTTGTGGCACCAGGCTTGCTTCGCTTTGCCCCGGCACTGTATTAATCTCCAGCATAAACGGATTACCCGATGCTTCATCATAAATAAAATCAATTCTTACCAATCCGTTACAATTAAAAACGGCGTAAGCTTTTTTAGCTTCGGTTCTTATTTTTTCTGCAATGGACTCATCACATTTTGCCGGCGTAATTTCTTCACTGGCACCTTCATACTTGGCTTCATAATCAAAAAACTCATTCTTGGCAATGATCTCTGTTATGGGCAATGCAATCACTTCTCCTTTCGATTTAAAAACGCCGATGGTTAGCTCTCTTCCTTTAATAAACTCCTCAACCAAAACCTGGTCGTCTTCAACAAAAGCTTTATACAGTGCAGTCTGCAGCTCTTCAGGTAGTTTTACTTTGCTCATACCAATACTGCTGCCCCCATTATTGGGTTTTACAAAAACCGGTAATTTTAAAGTTGATAAAATGTCTGCTGTTGTAACCGGTATATGTTTAAAAAGATGAACAGATTTTGCTACATGCATCCCCGCAAAAGAAGCTACGGCAACAGTGTACCGTTTATTAAATGTTAATGCCGATGTTGCAGTATCACAACTTGTATAAGGAATATGCAGCGTATCAAAATAACCCTGCAGTTTGCCATCTTCGCCGGGTGTGCCATGCAGGCCAACCAGTACCGCATCAAAATTTATTTTATTTCCATTTACAGTAATACTGAAATCATTTTTATCAACCGGCAATTTTTCACCAGCCGGAGCCAGGTAATTCCAGCCCGCCGGATTGATATCAATTTTATAGGTTTCCCATTTATCAGTATCCAGGTTTTTTTCAATATTATCAGCACTTTTATAAGATATCACTGCTTCGCCGGAATAACCACCGGTAATTAATGCTATTTTTTTCTTCATCTGGATGCTTCAGGTTGTTTTACAAAGAAACGAAATATAGATTATGGATTACTGTTTTTGGTTGTAAGCAACTGATTTTTTTATGATTTAACATTTTAGCAACCATCCCTTTAATTACTCTCAGGTACATTATCGCCAATGCCCTCGTTACCGCTGTCTAAAACATATTTCCAGGTTCCGCCTTTTTCTTTTTTCCAGATACTGACATAAGTGCCGTAAATAACGGTGTCTTTTTGTGATGGCCTCAGAGCGTAAATGCCATAGGTATAACCCAGTTCTCCTGATTTAGCTATAACACCGTTTTTAGGTTCCCAGCTCATAGAATACTCAGCATCGTTTTGCTGAATTAAAAAATCAACAGCATCGGCACCGGCAATGGGAAGCCGGTTGGGCCGCAGTAAAACACCATTGCTGTCTAAGTATTCAATAAAAGCAGCCTTCATCCCTTTTTCAGCACACAGTTTTGAAAACTCCCTGTCGGTATTCATCAATTCCATTTTAGCAAATGCATCTGCGCTGCTTGTTTTTTCACTACGTATTAAGCAGGATGTAAGCATCGGTATGATAATGACAGTAAGTAAAATTTTATTCATACAACAAATTAATAAAAACAACCGGTATTAAAAAGGCGAAAGTATTTTTCAAAAATACCCTCGCCCCAAAGCAGGAAATATCACCTGCCTGTAATATCCGCCTTCCGGCAGAGTATAAAAATCGTTAGTCTTTAGTCGAGAGTAAGGAGTCGTTCATCCTCACGACTAACGACTCCTTACTCTCGACTCATTTAAAGATGCATCATATCTTTCTTAGCCAGCAGCTGATCTACGGTTTCAACATACATTTCATCAGGCACACAGCAGTCAACCGGGCAAACGGCAGCACACTGTGGTTCTTCATGAAATCCCTGGCATTCGGTACACTTGTTGGGTGTAATATAATATACATCCATACTTACCGGTGCATGGCGTTGGTTGGCATCAACCTGTGTTCCATCCATTAAAGTAAACATGCCTTTAATGCTGGTACCATCTGATGCGGCCCATTCAACGCCGCCTTCGTAAATAGCATTATTAGGACATTCGGGCTCGCAGGCACCGCAGTTTATACATTCTTCTGTGATCTTTATAGCCATCTATCGTAATTTTGATTTTTTAAACCTCCTTATAGAAGTCAGGTGCAATTTAATAATAACAACATGAATTTACAAAAACGAATTGAAATATTACAGCAGCTGCAAAAATATTTATTAAACAATGACTCAGCATGGCAAAATATTAAAACAAAGGCTTCTTTTCACAACGGGTGGTTTACACCCGAGTTTACCAACCTGGCAGTAAATAATATCTGCAGCCGGTTTTTACAAAAAGAAAAACTGGAAGCATGGGCTGCACATTATCACCTGGATGATAATGTTGGCGGAAAAAATATCGGCATTGTAATGGCCGGTAATATTCCTTTGGTTGGCTTTCACGATTTTGTGTGTGTGTTTATCAGCGGGCATAAGCAAAGCATGAAATTATCATCTAAAGATGATATACTGTTAAAACATTTGGTTGATAAAATGATTGAATGGGAGCCGGCCATAAAAGACTATGTTAGGTTTGCTGAATTATTGAAAGACTGCGATGCTTATATTGCAACCGGCAGCAACAATTCGGCCAGGTATTTTCATCAGTATTTTTCAAAATATCCAAATATCATTCGCCGCAACCGCACAGCTGTGGGCATTTTAACCGGAAATGAAACCAAAGAAGAATTGGATCTTTTATCGGATGATGTACACCAGTATTTTGGTTTGGGTTGCAGAAATATTACCCATTTATTTGTTCCGGCTGGATATGATTTTGTTCCCCTGCTGCGGGCTTTTGATAAATACAAATACTTTGAAGACCATCACAAATTCAAAAATAATTATGATTACCAGCTTTCCATTGCTCTGCTCAATAATATTTTTTATATGACAAACGGCAGTGCCTTATTGCTGGAAAATGATGCCATTTTTTCAGCCATCAGTCAACTCAATTATAGTTTTTATGAGGATGAAAAAAAAGTAATGAACCGGTTAACAGGGAATGAAGATATCCAATGTATTTGCGG
>JANMWP010000534.1:0-4742 GCA_031394065.1 Chitinophagaceae bacterium | reverse complement strand
GAAAAATATAAAACCCCGTTGAAAAAATATCTGGCAAAAGAATTGCCAATCGACAGCACGCTTGTTGCAATCAATGCAATCTATCCAATTAAGGAAGCAAACAATGAAAAAGTAAAAAAGAAAATTACCTCATTCAGTATTGAAAAAGCATTGACAAAAGATATTGATAAAGCCGATAACAGCATGATAGTCTGGGGTATAATCTTTACCTCAATATTATTCTGCATGGTTTATTTATATGTTGAAAAAATAAGAACGCCAACAGCATATAAGGTTGCCAATATGTTTAAAAAACTACAGTTATTAAGTTCAGCTGCATTCAGTATCGGGCATGGCGGTAATGATGCACAAAAGGTAATGGGTATTATTGGGGCTGCATTAATAGCCAACGGAACAATTCAGAATTTTTCCGATTTACCCAACTGGGTACCCATTGCCTGTTATGTAGCCATAGGTGTGGGAACTATGAGTGGCGGCTGGAAAATTATTAAAACAATGGGTACAAAAATCACCAAAGTTACACCGCTTGAAGGTGTGGCTGCTGAAACTGCTGGTGCTTTCACGCTGTTTTTTACCGGGCAAATGGGTATACCGGTATCTACCACGCATACCATTACAGGCAGTATCATTGGTGCCGGTGCTACCAAACGCTTAAGTGCTGTAAGATGGGGGGTTACTGTAAATCTATTGTGGGCCTGGGTTTTAACCATTCCGGTGAGTGGTTTACTGGCAGCAGTCACCTATTATATCGTTCATTTCTTTCTTTAAAAAATCAGCTTGATAATATCATTTTTAAATCACTCATCACTTGAGTGATTTTTTTGTTTTCTTTGTGTATGAAAAAAATTCTGGTTACCGGTGGTTGTGGTTATATTGGTGCCCATACCATAATTGATCTGATTGAAAACGGATTTGAAGTTATCTCTGCTGATAATAATTCACGCAGCAGTGAGAATGTTCTGGATGCAGTAGAAAAAATTACCGGCAAAACTGTAAAAAACTATAAGGTTGATCTTTGTATTTATGATGATACAGTAGCCATCTTCCAGGAAAACCCGGATATAAACGGCATCATTCATTTTGCAGCGTATAAATCAGTAGGCGAATCTGTGAAAAAACCATTGCTCTATTTCGAAAATAATTTAAACTCACTCATCAATATTTTAAAATGTGCCGGTGAATTTGCCGTACCCAATTTTGTTTTCTCTTCCTCTTGCACAGTGTATGGCAACCCTGATAAAATTCCGGTTACAGAAGAAACACCAATGAAGACTGCCGAATCGGCTTATGGAGCTACCAAGCAAATGGGAGAGCAGATAGTTAGTGATTCCGTAAATTCAAATAATAACAATGCCATTTTACTCCGGTATTTTAATCCCGTAGGTGCACATCCATCTGCATTGATGGGAGAATTACCTTTGGGAAAGCCTGAAAATCTGGTACCTGCAATAACCCAGACAGCCATTGGTAAATTACCTTTGATGAAAGTTTGGGGCAACGATTACGATACCAGGGATGGCAGCTGTGTACGGGATTATATACATGTTTGTGATATTGCGCATGCACATACTTTGGCACTTAATTATTTGCTGGAAGATAAAAACGAAACCAACTGCGATGTTTTTAATTTGGGAACCGGCGATGGCCTTACCGTACTTGAAATTATTAATGAATTTGAAAAAGTAAGCGGCTTAAAACTCAATTACGAGATTGGCCCCCGCCGCCCCGGCGATGTGGTTGCCATTTATGCCAATAACGATAAGGCAAAAAACCTGCTGGGCTGGGTTCCAAAATACAACCTGCAGCAAATGATGGATACCGCCTGGAAATGGGAATTGAAATTAAAAGAAGATGAAAAAATATTTAATGCACACAATGCAGATTTGAATTAAGTTTTCTGTTATCTTCGCCGACCCTGCCCAAAGATTTCAAATAATTTTTTATTGAAACTGATTATATGTATAGAAATTATGCAAAAGCCGTATTCATTTCTGTAACGTTATGTATGCTGTTTAATGGTTGTACCAAGTTTAAAAAAGATGGGCAGCTGAACCAGGCTGGTATTGCACTTACTTTTGATGATGACAGGGTAGATAACTGGTTTAAATATTTACCTTACCTTGACTCAGCCAACGTAAAAGCAACCTTCTATGTGTGTAAATACAACCGCTTAACTTCTGCACAAAAAAATAAACTGACAATTATACAAAGTCATGGTCATGAAATAGCATTTCATAGCACCAATCATTACAATATGCTTGATTATGTTTACAAGTACAAGCATACTACTGATGAATTGATGCTTAACGAAATTGAATGTGGCTTAAAAATGATGAATAAAGATGGATTTTATCCAACTACTTTTGCTTATCCTTATGGAGCCCACAATGGCCTTTACGATAAAATGCTGATGCGTTATTTTAAAAGTGTAAGGGCACTTAACGGTACAAACGATTTTAGCAAAAGCCTGGCTCCTACTGAAAGAAACGACCTTTTGTTTGGCCTCGGTATTGATAAAAGCAGTAAACGTACCGACGAAGATGTACTGCAGTTGATAAAATCTGCATCAAGTAATAATAATTGTGCTGTTTTTGTAGCGCATGATATTAATACCGATAGAAAATTGAGTATTACTTTAAATCGGTTGAACAAAATGATAGATCAGGTTAAGCAGTTGAATATGAAATTTTATACTGTCTCGGAAATCTCCAATTGAAAAAACTGTAAAAGTTTCTAAAATATTGTGGGGAACTTTCTCATTCTCATTTGCCACCCTGCAAATCTTTCTTTTACTTTGCGGCACTTGCAGATAGCAGTTTAAACTTTTTAATTGTATGCTAAACGATATTCAGGTTACCGGAAATAAAGATACCCGCAGTGGTTTTGGCGATGGCATTTTAGAAGCTGCCCGTAAAAATCCAGATATTATTGCACTTACTGCCGACCTTGCCGGCTCATTAAAATTAAATGGATTTATTAAAGAATTCCCCGAAAGGTTTATCCAGTGCGGTATTGCCGAAGCCAATATGATTGGTATTGCTGCCGGATTAACCATCGGTGGTAAAATTCCATATACAACTACGTTTGCCAATTTTTCAACCGGAAGGGTTTATGATCAAATTCGTCAAAGCATTGCCTACAGCGGGAAAAATGTAAAAATTTGTGCATCACACGCCGGTCTTACCTTGGGCGAAGATGGTGCCACACACCAGATTCTGGAAGATATTGGTTTAATGAAAATGCTGCCGGGTATGACGGTGATTGTGCCGGCAGATTATAATCAAACCAAAGCTGCAACCATGGCTATAGCCGATTACGAAGGTCCGGTTTACCTGCGCTTTGGCCGACCGGTTTGGCCCATTTTTACAAACGAGGCCGATTTTGTAATTGGTAAAGCACAACAGTTTTCCGAAGGTACCGATGTATCCATTTTTGCCTGTGGGCATATGGTTTGGAAAGCCATTGAAGCTGGCAGAATATTGGAAGAAAAAGGAATTAGTGTAGAAGTTATCAATATTCATACCATTAAACCATTGGATGTGGAAGCTGTTGCGGCTTCTATTAAAAAAACAAAATGTGCCGTAACTGCCGAAGAACATAATATTATTGGTGGCCTTGGAGATGCCATTGCACAGGTAGCCGCAAAGCATCATCCCATACCCATTGAATACATTGGTACCAATGATACTTTTGGCGAAAGTGGAAAACCACTGGAACTCCTTAAAAAATATGGACTGGAAACAGAAAATATTGTTGCAGCAGCTGAAAAAGCAATTACCAGAAAATAAAACAGATTAAACCTTTTAATAAAATGCCAATCTTATGATTGGTTTTTTTATTTTTACGCTCAACCACTATGACTGAACCATATGACTGAAAATATTGACGATAAAGAGCTGCTGATGCAGTTCAGGGAAGCTGCCACCAAAGAACGCAGTTTTACCCTCATTTTAAAAAAATACCAGGAAAAGCTTTACTGGCATATCCGTCGTATGGTGGTAAGCCATGATGATGCCAATGATGTATTGCAGAATATGTTCATTAAAGTTTGGAAAGCGCTGGATAATTTCAGAGAAGACAGTCAGTTGTACACCTGGCTTTACCGCATTGCAACCAATGAATGTCTTACGTTTCTGGAAAAAGAGAAAAAAAGATCAGCCGTATCGCTGAGCGATGTTGAAACCGGGTTAAGCAATAAACTGGAGGCAGATAAACATTTTGATGCCAATAAACTGGAGTGGAAATTACAGGTTGCCATTCAGCAATTACCTGAAAAACAACGGGTTGTATTTAACTTACGGTATTATGATGAAATGCCTTACGAAAAGATGAGTAGGGTTTTGGAAACAAGCGAAGGGGCATTAAAAGCAAGCTATCATCACGCAGTAAAAAAAATTGAAGAATATATACTGAATCGTTAAACTTTTAACTTAAAAAATGGTCTGAATAAAGCAGATGGAAAATAGAATTGACATATTGAACGAATTACAGGGATTAAGTCCCACCATTGCAGGCCTGGAAAAAGTAAATGTTTTTAGGGTTCCGCTAGGTTATTTTGAAAGCCTGAGTGCTGATATTTTAATTGGGATTGAAACTGAAAATGGACGAAACAATTCAGCTACTTCTGTTACTGATGTTCCTGCCGGCTATTTTGAAACTTTGGCCGGTTCCATTCTTAATAAAATAAAAGCACAGGATATTGAAAAGGCCGATGCAGAGATCAATACTTTATCTGCTGAATT
>JANMWP010000419.1:0-1638 GCA_031394065.1 Chitinophagaceae bacterium | reverse complement strand
CAATTGATTTTACCATTACTGATGATAACTGTTTGATGAGGTTTTGCGGCATTGCCTTTGCCATCAATCAACAAACCATTTTTGAAAACCGTAATCGGGTCTTTGTATTCAATATATTTTTTTGTTTCATCGCTGAATTTTATTTGCGAAAAAACAGGAACTGTAAAAAAGTATGCGACAATAAAAAAGGTTAATGTTTTTTTCATGATTGTATTATTGAAATGTATAGTGGTTGGTTTTTTAACTTCGTTTGATAAGTGTTGAATGCAGATGTTTTACCTTCCACTGTTTTCTTTCTTTCACTAAAACTACTGTTTCTAACCATTGTACCGTTGCCTGTTTACCTTCTTTAAATATTATTGACTGAAGCCGGTAAGTAACCCATGCCATAGTTTTATCTACTGTGGTGTTGATGAATTCAAAACTATTGGTCCTTTTAAAATTGGCTGATTGGTTTAGTGTAATTGCTTTCAGTATAAGTGTATCTATAGTCCATACCTGGCCATATTCATATAGTGTAACATCTGCTGTGCTATAAGTTTTCAGACTTATTGAATCCCGGTTGGATAAAGCGTCAAATAGTTTGATGACCGTTTGCTGTACTTCCTGCTGGCTTGCTGTTAGTTGCTCCTGCGCCATCAACATGGCTGACGTTGAAAAGGCAATAAGCAGTAGTGATATTTTTTTCATCAATTGTCTTTTAATTCCTAATTTAAAACTCTCGCCACCGGGTACAGTAAATACCTATCGTCGTAATATTTTGTTTTACTGTAAAACCAGGTGAGGATCGCATTTTGATCCTTTGCAAATGCCTTGTCTGCAGATTTCTTTTCTTCAAATTCTTTTTGCAAAGCAGGTGATTCGTCCAGCATTTTTTTTGCCATGGGTTCCATTACATATACTTCCATATATTCGGTACGTTGAAAAATAGCATGAAAAAATCCCCAACTGAAATAAGAATCTTTTGAAGTGGGTTCCAGTAACATCATAGCAAGATCACCCAATGGCTGATCGGTGGAAATATAAACAGAACCTGCAGGGAATAACTGTTTGCGGGTTTCGGCTTTTGTTGTACCGGTAACCTGGATATGTCCTTCAAAGGGCTGCATGATATGATTATCATCTTCAAATACATGATTCGTTATGCGATACATTTCAACGCTTACTTCCCGGGGTTGAGCGATGATATCCATTTTAATGCCATGCAATTTTAATCTTGCAATTATGTCATCGCAGGATGCAGGAACCCAATAGCCTTTTGGTCTTGTAATAAACTCCAAAGGTTCTGTTGATTTGTAATCTGCAACAGTTGTAGATACTGCTTTGCCCTGCCATTCCACATAATCTGAATTGGTTACCGATGACTTTCGAATCACCGCTGCTATTCCCAATAATTTCAAACTATCAGGAGCTGCAACAGTTGCGTCAGCCGTTGTTGGGTTTGACCTGGTATCAAAGCTTACTGTATTTTTCATTTGCGGAACTTTCCATGCCACGGGAAATTTTGCAATCCTTACGGCCTTATCCTTTTTAGTAATTTCCTTTAATGATTGTCCTTCGGCAGCTAAAAGTTTTAAAGTGCTTTCAAGCAAAACATAAGTACCCAAAACCCGTTGCTTATAAGGTTTTAAAGAATGA
>JANMWP010000376.1:0-3380 GCA_031394065.1 Chitinophagaceae bacterium | reverse complement strand
CTTCGACAAGCTCAGGCTGACAGCTTTTTTATTATTGGATAACCACCAGTTAACATAAAAATTTAGTGCAACTAAATTTTTGATACGATATTTATCTCTTAAAAATTCCCTTTTAAAATTACCGGTATGAAAAAATATTTATTGATTTTATTGTTTTTGGTTTCTGCAGCAACAGGTTTGTTTGCGCAGGCACAATACGAAGCAAGTCAGGATCCAAAACATCCAGAAGTAAAAGTGGTAAGGGGATTAATCAATAAATATCAAATTCAGAATGATACCGCCTTTAAATGGTATGGCCCCAACCAGGGCGGTTATAAAACCGACACTACAACCTTAAATGCTTTTGAAAGGGCCCGTACAAAATACCAGTTTGTTGTTTTTGGTGGCACCTGGTGTGAGGATACACAATTTATTTTACCTAAATTTTTTAAGCTGCAGGAGCAAAGCGGATTTCCGGATGAAGGGATTACGCTGTTTGGTGTAAACCGGGCAAAAACATCGCTGGGTAATATTGCCAAAGCATTCAACGTTACCAATGTGCCTACTTTTATTGTAATGAAGGATGGTAAAGAAATTGGCCGTGTTGTGGAGTATGGTAAAACCGGAAAGTGGGATAAAGAAATTGCAGCACTCTTAAATCAATAGCAGCTTACTTAATCTGGTAAATATCAACTCCCTTTTCGTTCAGAAGGTACACTTTTCCATTCATTGCTTTTATGGATATGAATTTTCCAAAAAACGCAGGTAGTTTATAGGTTTTTAACTGCAGCGATTTTAACTGGTAACTGTACAGTTCATTATCTCCAAAACCATACACGGTATTGGCGTTCACTTCCACATTGGTCCAGTTTAAAAAGGTAAGCCGTGTTTTAAATCCACCATAATAATCAAAAATGTAAAATCCTTTAGCTGGGTCATACAGGTAAACAAAATTATCCCGGTCAATCATTTTAACCGGTGCCGGCACCGTATCAAAAAGCATTCTCCAGTCGATAGATGATTGTAACAGTTTTCCTTCTTCATCAATTTTTTTCAGCCTGAAATCTTCTTCATCAAAGATCCAGATATAATTATCGTAAGAGAGCGTAACATTGTTTACGTAAAAAATATTTTGTTTACGCAGGTTGATATTGTTGCGTACGGTCAATAACCTGTCGAGCATTACAACTGTTGAATAGTTTTTATAGTAAAGCAAGGCTTTTAGAGGGTTGGTTACATCAATATAATCAGGGTTACCATATTTTTTTACATCGTTGAATACGGCAACAGAATCGCCGTTTGCATTCAGCTTCTTTAACTGGTTGTTGTTGGTTATCAGGTAAACAAAGTCGAGGTTATCTACATTAAAATAAGAAAAATTGCCTTTGATGGTTTTGATGAATTGAAATGCAGAATCGCTTTGCGCCTTCGTAGCAAAAGGAATTGCCACAGAAGCACAGAAGCACAAAAGGGACAATATTAATTTTACTCTTTTCAATTTTTTATGTTTAATAAAAATTCGATCTACGCTTTGTCCCCCTTCAGGGGATAGGGGTGTAGTACTTCAGTTCGGTATTTTCTCCGTCAAAAACGGCATAGCTGAAATATTTTATCCAGTCTCCTAAATTAATGTACCTGCTTTTTTCATTTAATTTAAAATCGATGGGCAGGTGCCGGTGACCAAAAATCATATAATCATAAAAATCTTTTTGCAACAGTTCTTTACAATAGATGATCAGCCATTCTTTGTCTTCGCCCAAAAATATTTCATTGGTTTGCCCGGTTTGTGCCCTGCTTTTTCTGCTGAAGTAATGAGCAATGCCCATGCCAATAAATGGAGGCAGTACGCCAAACAACCAGCTGCATGCCCGGTTACGAAATATTTTTTTAATAAATTTATAACCCTGGTCGCCGGGGCCAAGCCCATCACCATGACCAACTAAAAATTTTTTGCCATTAAATTCAAAAGCAACCGGTTCAAAATAAACCGGTATGTTCAGTTCTTTTTGAAAATAATCTTTCATCCACATATCGTGGTTGCCCACAAAAAAATGAATGGGTATTCCTGCATCGGTCAATTCGGCAAGTTTGCCCAGTATGCGTACATAACCTTTGGGAATTACTTTTTTGTATTCGTACCAAAAATCAAAAAGATCACCAACAATAAATATCTGTGCGGCATCTTCTTTTATTTCATTTAGAAACTGAATGATTTTTTTTTCTCTGATCAGGCTGTCGGCAGCATTGGGTGCTCCCAAATGAAAATCAGACAGGAAGTATATTTTTTTATTTTGAATTACTTCCATGCAATCAGGGTTTATTTTTTTGCTGTAGGTACTGCAATAAATCGCCCGATTCTATTTCGGATTTGCCGCTCATATCGCCGTTAAACCAGTATATCCAGGCAGCTTGTGGCTCGCCTTTTTGGTAAGCAATTGCTTCTTCACGTTTGTACAATGCTGTTTCACCTTCTTCAGTATTCAGGCCTTCATAATCATCCAGCTGGCCAATAGCCCACGAAAACTCAAGGGGATTATTAATGCAATACAGTTCGCCTGAAATAAATTTTTCTTCATCGGTTGGTGCAGCAGCAGGGTATTCGCCCAAATCGTATAATTTTCCTTTTACTACTGCTTCGCCCAGTAAATGAAAATATTTGGTAAGGTATTCATATACCGGATTACGGAATCCGCTTCGGAGTGAACCATACACAAAAAGTTTATAAATTTCGTTACTCATGATACATTAAAGGTACTTGTAAAATTGCAATTATGCTTCTACCAGAAAGCAATAAACTTCTTTGGGTCCATGTACACCGGTTACCAGTGTTTTTTCTATATCAGCCGTGCGGCTGGGGCCTGTTGCAAAAGTGATGAGTGAAGGAATATTGCCGGCGTATTTTTCTTTTATGTTTTGCAGCGCATCTTTTACATCGTACACCAACTGATTGGTGTAAGCAATGCAGATATGAATGGGAGCATACACACTAACAGTACGGCCGCTTTGTTGGGCAGCGCTCATAACGATGGTGCCGGTACGGGCTACCAAAAATTCACAATCGGTAATGGAAGCATCGCATCCGGGCAGGTTAATGGTATTGCTGAATTGGGCGTTCAATTTATCAGTATTGCAATAAATTTTTGACCATTGTTTTTCAGCAATCAGTTGCTGCAGTTGCTGTATCATTTCCTCTTCATTAATACAGAAAGCAAACCTGCCCTGCATATTGGTGAACTCCTGGGCAAACACCACATCCAGGGTATCGGTTGCCGGATGGAAAACAGAACTGGTTCCTTCGCTTTGGGGAAAAGGCAAAGGCACCGGATTACTCAGTGCCTGCCTGATTCTTTTTAAAATATTTTCTTTTGCCGGTGATACAGCCATAATACATTTAAATTGCC
>JANMWP010000326.1:0-5673 GCA_031394065.1 Chitinophagaceae bacterium | reverse complement strand
CCATGCCGATGAAATAAGCTGGTTTGTAAATTATATTTCTCCCGAAGGGTTAATTTACCTGAAACGCAATGGGGGAGTTGATCACCAGATTGCACCATCCATGCGGGTAATTGTACATGGTAAAAAAGGAGCTGTGAAGGCGGTGTTTGGCTGGCCGGCAATTCATACCCGTATGAATAATGCCGACAGTAAAGAAACCCAGCCAAAAGTAGAAAACCTGTTTTTGGATTGTGGTGCCCGTAATAAAAAAGAAGTAGAAGCCCTGGGTATACATATTGGCGCAGTTGCTACTTATGAAGAGGGGTACGAAGAAATTGCGTATGATTATTTAATTGGCCGTGCTTTTGATAACCGCATTGGTGGTTTTATGATTGCCGAAGTGGCACGATTGCTTAAAGAAAATAAGAAAAAACTACCCTTTGGTTTGTATGTGGTGAATGCGGTACAGGAAGAAATTGGTTTACGTGGTGCCGAAATGATTGCACGCAGAATAAAGCCGGACATTGCCATCATTACCGATGTTACGCATGACACCACCACACCCATGATCAATAAAATGATACAGGGCGATTGCAGCTGTGGTAAAGGCCCATCACTTACTTATGGCCCCGCTGTGCATAATAAATTACTGGATATTATTAAAGCCACAGCAGAAAAAAATAAGATAGATGTGCAGTTTAATACCGTAAGCAGAAGTACCGGTACCGATACAGACTCCTTTGCCTATGCAAATGATGGTTGCCCATCAGCATTAATATCAATTCCTTTGCGCTATATGCACACAACAGTAGAGATGCTGCACAAATCAGATATTGAAAATACCATCAAACTGATGTATGAAACGATTCTGACTTTAACACCAAAAACAAAGCTGAGCTATTTCTAGGTTGCAAAAGTTCAAACAATAATATGCTTTAACTGTTATTATTATGTCGAAAGGATTGATTGCTTTTATTATTGTTGCTGTTGTTTCGTTAGTACTCATTTTTATGAAGATGTCTGCCGATATTGCCCGCAAAAGATCGGATAAAATTATGGAGCAGTTTAAAACAGTTGACAGGGATTTAATGAATACCAATGAAAGACTTGATTCTCTGAATAATAAAATGGATTTTGATTCATTGATTAAAGCAAACAAATAATACCTCAATGGAAGACCGGTTTATCAAATATTCCAAACTCTACGCACTTATATTTTTGCTGTTTCTTTCGGTACCCGTATTGCTTGGATTGGCTATTGCAGCTTTTTACGGTATTTCCAAACTGGTTTCTTCAACCATTGCCGATATTGTTTTTGGATTAGGTGTGGTATCGCTGGCACCGGCTGTTTTTATGACGGTTTATTATATATTTTTTAAAAGAACAAAAAAGCACCCTGCCCAGGCTGTAAAGATCATTTCTTATATCCTTTTTATTATCGGGTTTGTTACCAGCCTGGTAGTTTTGGTTTTAGATATGATTTCGTTTTTTACCAGGTTTAATACCGATATAACGGGTTACCATGGCCTCAGCCTTACTTATTTAGCCGGAAATGTTGGGGCGCTTTTTTTGATTGCCATTGTTCAGGCATTTACTACCAATAAAGAAGTAGACTGGATGGATAGAAAACGCTAAAATCACTATACCAAGCTATTAAAATATAAATTCCCCCCTGAGAACAGGAGGGAATTTCTTTAACCCTTAAAACAACCAACATGAAACCTGTTGATGCTTAACTGAGTTATATACGGTTAATTATTGCGGTTGGTTGTGTGCCGGTTAATAATTTTATGTTAATGCCAGATCCAATACCTGCTGCATGGTTTTTACATAGTGAAATTTAATGCCCTTAATGTACTGCGGGTTAATTTCCTCTACATCTTTTTCATTTTGCCAGCACATGATAATTTCCTTTAAACCTGCACGCCTTGCAGCCAGTACTTTTTCCTTAATGCCACCAACAGGCAGCACCTGTCCACGTAAAGTTATCTCACCCGTCATGGCTAAGTAAGGCTTTATTTTACGGCCTGTAAATGCACTTGCCAAAGCAGATAGCATGGTAATACCTGCACTGGGTCCATCTTTGGGTACTGCTCCTTCGGGCACATGTATATGAACATCTTTTTTATTAAATACTGCCGGTGCTATGTCCACTTTTTTGCAGTTTGCTTCCAGGTAGGTTAATGCAGTGCTGGCACTTTCTTTCATTACATTACCCAAGTTACCGGTTAATTTCAATTCACCCTTGCCTTCGCTTAGTTGCGTTTCAATAAACAGAATATCGCCACCCACATAGGTCCAGGCCAGACCAACGGCTACACCGGGCATGTTTGCAATCTTGTACAGGTCGTTACTGTAGCGGGGTTTACCCAATATTTTTTCAACATCATTATTAGTAATGGTGGCTTTTAATTTGCCCTTTATCACCAATTCCTTTGCCTGGTAACGCATAATGCTGGCAAGCTGCCTGTCTAATTCCCGTACACCACTTTCACGGGTATAATCCTGTATCATCTTTTCAAGTACAGTATCACTTAATTTAAAACTGTTGTTTGTAAGGCCATGCATTTCTTTTTGCTTGGGCATTAAATGACGCTTGGCAATTTCAATTTTTTCTTCTACTGCATAACCGCTTAAATCAATGATTTCTAATCTATCACGTAATGCTACTGGTATATTGCTTAAGTTATTTGCTGTGGCTATAAACAACACTTTGCTCAGGTCATATTCCAGTTCCAGGTAGTTGTCGTAAAAAGTATTGTTCTGTTCGGGGTCCAAAACTTCCAGCAAAGCAGATGAAGGATCGCCGCGGTGATCGCTGCCAACTTTATCAATCTCATCCAGTATCATTACCGGGTTACTTGATTTTACTTTACGAATAGATTGTAAAATACGGCCCGGCATGGCACCGATATATGTTTTGCGATGTCCACGTATCTCACTCTCATCATGCAGGCCACCCAAACTTACCCGAACATATTTTCTTTGTATAGCAGCAGCAATACTTTTACCCAAACTGGTTTTACCAATGCCCGGAGGGCCTAAAAAACAAAGTATCGGCGATTTCATATCGCCCTTTAATTTTAAAACGGCCAGGTATTCTAAAATACGTTCCTTAATTTTCTGCATGCCATAATGATCCTGATCCAGAATTTTCTTAGCCTTTTTCAAATCGTAGGAATCCTGGGTGTATTCATCCCACGGTAAATCAAGCATTAAATCCAAATGATTATACACAACCGAATAATCGGGTGTGGATGGATGCATCCGTTCCAGTTTTTCGGCCCCTTTGGTAAACATTTCTTTGGCTGCTGCCGGCCATTTTTTATTTTCGGCCTTCTTCAGCATATCCTTTACTTCGGCCACATTATCGCCACCCAGTTCGTCCTTAATGGCTTTCATCTGCTGCTGCAAAAAGTATTCACGCTGCTGCTTATCCAGCTCGGCACGGGTTTTATTGGTTACCTTATTTTTAAGCTCGGTGTATTGTAGTTCTGTCTGCATTAAATTCATCAGCAGCTCAGCCCTGGCTTTAATATTACTGATCTCCAGCAGGCGCTGTTTTTCTTTTATATCGCTGTTTAAATTACTGCTTACAAAATGAATAAGAAACGAAGGGTTCTCTATGTTCTTTAATATAATGGCAGCTTCGCTTGGCAGGTTGGGCGACAGGTTTATTATCTGTCCGGCCAGGTCTTTAATGCTGCCGATCATGGCATCAAAATCAGGGTCATCTTTTAAAACCTCGTCGGTTAAAACCGTAATTTTTGCTTTAAAGTAAGGATCGTCGCTGGTTATCTCATCAATCTTGCAACGCTTGCGCCCCTGTATAATAATGGTTGTTCCGCCATCGGGCATTTTTATGAGCTTGGCAATTTTTGCCACTGTGCCAATATCTTCCAGATCGCTAACAGTAGGTTCTTCAACCGAACTGTCTTTTTGCGCAACTACGCCTATCAATTTGTCAGCCTTGTAAGCGTCTGTTACTGCTTTAATACTCTTATCTCTACCTACGGTAATAGGAATAACTACCCCGGGAAAGAGGACCGTATTTCTTAAAGCTAATAAAGGAATAACATCCGGAATAGGTTGATCATCAGCGCTTCCATCATCATCTTCGTTCAAAGGAATAATTGGCATAAACTCCATTTCATCTTCCTGTCCCTGCAAATAAAACTTATCATTCATAATCTTCTCAATATATAGTCAAAATGTCAAAATACACAGTTAATTGTGGTTTTTTTGTGTGAGGATGTATAAGGTCAATATTAGTGCCGGAAACGGAATTAGGATTTGGTAATTTGGAATTAGGTTTTATAACTCAGCTTTCTTTTCAATTTATAAAATCCCTTTCCCCCAATTCCTAATTACAAATTACTTCTTTTACTTTTGCAACGCATGTATATAAATTGTAACGATAAAGAACTGGAAATACTACAGAAAATTGCACTTTCTGCCGAAGAACTGGGCATGCCCTGCTATTTAATTGGCGGTTTTGTAAGGGATAAGATTTTGGGAAGAAATACCAAGGACATGGACATTGTTTGTGTGGGTGATGGAATTGAACTGGCAGCAAAAGTTGCTGAAAAATTTACACCCAGGCCCGAAGTGAATTTCTTTAAAAACTTTGGAACTGCCCAAATAAAAATTGGCAATTGGCAATTGGCAATGGGGTCTGATAATACTCCAGTTCCCTCTCTTTTGGAGAGGGGTTGGGGTGAGGTCTTTGAGATAGAATTCGTAGGAGCCAGAAAAGAAAGCTACAGTTACGACAGCCGTAAACCTGCCGTTGAAACCGGTACTATTGAAGATGACCAGAACCGCCGCGATTTTACCATCAATGCCATGGCCATCAGTTTAAATAAACCAGACTATGGTGAACTGGTTGATCCGTTTAACGGTATCAAAGATCTGGAGCTGAAAAATATTCAAACCCCATTGGCTCCGGCACAAACATTCAGCGATGATCCTTTACGCATGATGAGGGCCATTCGGTTTGCATCGCAATTAAATTTTACCATACACCCCGATACATTTGCCACCATTGGCGAAAATGCTGAACGCATAAAAATTGTAAGCGGCGAACGTATTGCCGATGAACTCAATAAAATTTTAATGAGCGATAAACCATCCGTTGGTTTCGACCTGTTGTATAAAAGCGGGTTGCTTAAAATTATTTTTCCGCAAATGGTTGATTTGGCCGGGGCCGAATATATTGACGGACTGGGGCATAAGGATAATTTTTATCACACCATTCAGGTGGTTGATAATATTGCTGCAAACACCAATGACCTCTGGCTGCGATGGGCCGCCGTGTTACACGATATTGCCAAACCTGCCACCAAAAAATTTGAAGAAGGACATGGGTGGACTTTTCATGGGCATGAAGTGGTTGGTGGCAGGATGGTGCCTAAAATTTTTGCCAAATTAAAACTGCCGCAAAATGATAAAATGAAATTCGTGCGCAAGCTGGTAGAACTTCATTTAAGGCCAATAAGCCTCACTAAAGAAAATATTACTGACAGTGCCATACGCCGTTTGCTGTTTGATGCAGGCGAAGATTTTGATGCATTGATGACTTTGTGTGCTGCAGATATTACCTCAAAAAATAAAACCAAAGTAAAACGGTTTTTAGAGAATTTTGAAATGGTAAAGCAGCGTTGTGCCGAAGTGGAAGAAAAAGATCACCTGCGA
>JANMWP010000398.1:0-8195 GCA_031394065.1 Chitinophagaceae bacterium | reverse complement strand
CATTATCTTCAAAAAAAATAAACCATGCTTTCATTTAAAGCACTTATTACCTGCTTTTTTACGGCGAAGGCAGCAACAAGGGTTATTGGTTTTGTTACTCCATGCATGGTTAATTTACCGCTTACCTGCAGGTTTTGTGTTTCATTTTCGGTAAATGTTATTGGAAGATTAATTTCATCAAATTTTCCCTTGAACACTGCTTTGGGATAAAGATCACTTTCAAGATAATCTTCATTAAAATGTTCCTGCATCAGGGCTTTTTCAAATTCAAAACCTTTTATTAACAGGGAAAATTCTATTTTATTGTTTGCTGTATCTATTACAGCCAATGTCTTTTTGTTTATGGCTTCAATTTTTTCTATGGCAGTTTTTGAAAAAAAAGATACAGAGCCTGATTTGGTGAATAGTTTGTTTTGTGCCATCCCCGGTAAGCACATACCAATTAATAAAAAACAGAGATAAATAGTTTTACGCATTGCTTACTTCAGTTACATTTATTATTGTTTTACAATTACACACCGGTTCAGTTCCACATCCATTAAATACCCTATGCAAAAGCCTTTTATTTTTACAATATCGCCCCTAACTTTATTTTTTGCATCAGCCATATAATTTTTATCCATCAGGCAGCTTACCATTCCGGTTTGCAAAGTATCTCCCATCAAAATGGTTAACAAGGTGTCCTGCTGATTTTCAATTTCAACGATAGTGCCTGTTACTTCTATTATCTTACCTGAATACCTTTTATTGGCAGAGTCTTCGTAATCATTGTACAAAGCATATAAACCAGATGCCGTTATGTGTTCAGCGGCATCTGATTTATTGAGGTCTGCAGGTTTTCTCATAAATTCTTTATATGCATATATGCTGAGCGCTACAGCAGTTACAAGCACAATAGCCAGCAGGTAACGCATATTATTTTTTGAAAAAATAGACAACGGATTTAATTATTATGTTTTCCACCGGCATTCAGCCAATCAACAATTTTTTGTTTATCGGCGGCAGATAATGGTGGCCCGGTTGGTGGCATTTGCGATGGGTTTGCATCTACAGCCCTGGCTTTAATTCTTAAGCCATTGCCTACAATGGTACAATCATCTGCAAAGTCAAGCCCGTTTTGCGGCGAAGGCTGACTGTGGCATCCCGGTATTGCACAATTGGCAGCCAACAATGCTTTAACAGACAAAAATAAAGGGCCGGCAGCAGCCTGACTTACAGTAGCGGTACCTGTTTTTAAACAACCGTTCAAATCTCTTACTCCATAATTAAAACTGCCGGCTGCCAAAGAACCAAATATATTAGAAACCTGGAAAGTACCGCTGTTTAAGTTGTACATAAAACCTGTACTGCCACCTGCAGTTATGGTAATACTGCCTGTATTGGTCTCACATTTAATGGTATTGGTAGTTGTAGTACTTGCAGTAATGGTAGGGCAGGTAGAACCTACAACTGTACTCACTGATGCACTTAAACAACCATTTACATCTTTGGCTACAACAGCATAAGTACCTACGGCCAGATTGTTAAATGTAGCGGAAGCCTGAAAAGTTACACCACCATCTTTACTGTATGTATGTGGCGTTGCACCACCGGTGGCAACAGCAACAATACTTCCATTGGTAGCAGTTGGGCCGGTTGTATTTGCAGGTGTTGTACTTAAATTAATGGTAGGGCAGGATGCTGCTGTTACACTAAAAGAATTTGAACCTGTACAGCCATTTACATCTTTTGCAATAATGGTATAACTGCCTACAGCCAGGTTTAAAAAACTGCCACTTGCCTGAAATGCACCCCCATTTAAATTATAGGTAAAGCCCGTACTGCCGACGCCAACAGCCGCTATTGCTCCGTTTGCTGCAGCCGGGGTAGTAGTTTGTGTTATGGTTGCTGTTACTGTAATTGAAGGACAAGGTGTTGCTGTTACAGAAAATGTTTGCGAACCGGAGCAACCGTTAAGATCTTTTGCAGTAACAGAATAGCTGCCGGCAGTAAGGCCGGTGAATGTACCCGATGCCTGTGCTGTACCACCATTTAAACTATAGGTAAAACCTGAACTGCCCGATGCCGATGAAATAATACTGCCATTAGCCGCCGTAGGCGTAGATGTGGCAGTTGTGGTGCCCGTTACAACTATGCTGATACCAGAACAGGGATTGGGTGTAGGTGTAGGGCTGCTTTTACTGCAGCTTACATACAGAATGATCATGCATAAAGAGGATGCAGTAATTAAGTTGAATATTTTTTTCATAAACATTTGTTTTTCTAAGAACGTTTTTGGTTTAAAAAGGTTGCCTTGGTTTTAATGCTTAAACGGAAAATATTTAAGACCCACATGTAAACCTGTTGTGAATATTTTTACGCTACCTTCACCAACACCCTGCAAAGGTATATTAACAATTGGTGCAGCCTGCATAAATAATTTACGGCCAATTTGTTTTTCTATACCCAGCGAAAGCTGCAGCGATGCAAGCAGGTGCGTGTTCTTTGTATAATCATAAGGATAACTATACTGCGTATTGTATCTTTCAAAAGTATAATTATACTTTTCTTTTTTCATGATATAACTGGATAACCCAACTGCTGCATAATAATTTGTTTTTGGTTTTATAAGCCAGTTGTATTGTAAAGTAACAGGCACTTCATATACCATGCAATTGGCATCTACTTTTATTATTTTTACGGTGCTTAAATAAGAACCTGCTTTTACATTATAATCATTGGGGCCGGCAACATATTTTTTGGCTCCGGCATAAAATCCGGTTTGCACACTAAAGCGCCTGTTAAATTGGTAACCCAGGCCTGCCCCATATACCGGCGAAATGGTGCTGTTTTTGTAGGATAATAATTTTGTAGAAGTTGCCTCGGCACCGGCAGCAGCAAGTACATAAAACCCTGAACTGATTTTTTTCTTATCTTTTTTCTTTTCAGATTTTGTTACTGGGTTTGTTTTTTTGGCTGTAGTATCAGGGGTATCAGCTGCTTTATTTTTAGTTAAGTCAGATGTAGCGCTGTCAGTTTTTAAGGTTTTTGCATCAGCTGAATTTGTATCAGTATTTGCAGCCGTTTTATTTTCACCTTTATCCATATCATTTTCCAACTCAGGCGAAGTAATCTTCAAGCCAAATTTTGCCTTGTCTTTGTAAACATTTTTATTTACTGCACTGTAATTTTCATCAGCAGCACTTGTTGCTAGGCTACGTTTTTTAAAACTGGTATTTTTTGAAATTGATTTTACTATAGGGCTAAAATCAGCAACCGGATCCTGTTTTATTTTTTTTGGTTTGTAGGTATTTTCTTTAACCGGGCTGTTATCTGCACCGGCTGTTAAATCAACATCCTTATTGGTATTATCAGTTGCAGCAACAATATTACTGTTATCAGCATTTTTCTCAGACAATGCAGGTTGTTTGGCCGTAATTATATCACCGGCACCATTTAGGGAAGGCGTTATTTGTTCATAACTGCTTTTATTATCAATTTGTTTAGCTGTATTCTGCGATAGCTTATTTATATTAATAGACTGGTAAATAATTCCGCCGCCTAAAACCAATACCCCCAATAAAAGAATGCTGAAAATCCAGAAAAAAGGCCTGCGTTTGTCTTTCTTCTGATCCAGTAATGCTTCCATTTTTTTCCATGAAGCTTCAGTAAATGTATGGTCAGATGCATTTGCCGCTTCTTTTATCTTATCTTCTATATGTTTATATTGCTCTTCGCTGCTCATATAATTTTACATTTATTAGCTTCAGCATTTTTTGAATGTTTATTCTGGCTTTAGCAAGATTTGATTTTGATGTACCTACAGAAATATTCAGCTGTTTTGAAATTTCCTCATGCTTATAACCATCCAGTACAAATAAATTAAAAACAGTGCGGTATGTAGGGGATAGTTTTTGTACAATCTCTATTATTTCTTTGTACGACATGTTGTCAATCGGGCTGGCTGAATTTTCACTGATTTCCAGATGACTGTCATCCAGTATAGGTATCGTGTATGATTTATTATTTTTTCTGTAATTATCTATTGCCGTATGAATAAATATTTTTTTTATCCAGCCCACAAAAGATGCTTCATAACTTTGATAACTTGGTTCAAAAGCATCAATCTTTTTAAAAATCTTTAAAAATCCGTCATTTACTATTTCTTCTGCCTCTGTGTAGTGGGTACTATACCGCATACAAATACTCATAGCGAAGCCGTAATACAGTTTATACAACTGCTTTTGGCTATCCCTGTTTGCTTTTATGCAACCCTGGATAATATGCTCAAGCGTATTTGTGCTTGACAAAATGGTACAATTTAGTAGTAGTTAAAGGTTAAAGTTACCAATACTATCTTAATCGTAACGCATTCAAAAATGGTTGCCTGGGCTTGTTAAAATTTTGTCGGGTAAATTTTTTAATTTTAGCTTTAAAATGCAAATACGCTCAAACAAACATATTACCGCTGCTACCATTGCAGATATTGCATCTATAAAAGAACTGCTGAATAATACTTACCGTGGAGAAAAATCCAGGCAAGGCTGGACAACAGAAGCTGATCTGATTGCCGGCAATGTACGGGCAGATGAAAATATTATAAGAGATGTATTGGAGCAAACAGGTAGTGTTATACTTATCTATAAAGATGATAAACAAAATATTACGGGTTGTGTAAACCTGCAAAAGCATGATGCTAAAGTCTATTTGGGTATGTTTAGTGTGTCGCCGCAATTACAGGGTGGTGGCATTGGTAAGCAGTTATTACAGGCTGCTGAAGAATTTGCTTTACAAATAAACTGTACTGCTATTTATATGACCGTGATTTCGGTACGAACCGAATTGGTAAACTGGTATAAACGGCATGGCTATGTTGAAACCGGAGAAAGAAAACCTTTTATTGAAGATGGCTTAACTGGTAAACATTTACAGCCGCTCGAATTTATGACATTGGAAAAGACTTTGTAAGTATTCATCGGGCAATTTAAATGAAACATTAAGACAGGTAGAAATAGTTACACAACCTTTAACCATCCGGTAATACTCATTCTGCTTCGGTTGGCTCTTGTTACTTCATGTTCAGTTTCATCGCTTTTAAAAAGTACCGCAGTTTGCGAATGGGGTTGTATTTTTTGCATTAAATCATGCTGATATACCTGCAATTGTCCGCCGTCATCATCCAGCCAGTCTTTATTTAAATAAGAAATGAGGGAGTATTTTCTGTTACTGTTATTTTTAAACTGGTCTTTATGGCGTTTGTAAAAACTTCCTTCTTCATACACAGCATAATGAAATTCGTAAGCATTAATACCGGTGTAGCAGGTTCTGTTCAGGTGGTCTATAAAATTTTCTACATGCTGTAAAAATTCATTTTCAAAAATATTATCATGTTTTTTATCCATCCAGTAAATCTTATCGCCTCTCATTTTTTGATTGGCATCTTTAACTTCTTCATTCCCGATTCCGGCAGCAGTCATTAATTCATTTTGCTGTAACTGAATGATATTTTGCTGAAGACCGGTTGCTAATTTTTCTGTTAAGAAAGTGGGTGCAATGCCAATATTATCTGCGAGATAACTATCAATTAATACATCAAACTGTTCATTCATGGTGTGGGTTGAATCATGTAATGTAGGCTTTTAAACCGCTAATTCATTTTTTTGTCAGCATCCTTTGTTTATTTTTACAACAGTATTATGATTAAGCTGAAACAAAAAATATACAATCATTATCTGCATGTAATAAATGAAAGGATAGCCATGCTGCAAAAGTTATTAAACGACCTGAAGGAAAGTGGTGCCAACGAAACCAAAAGCACAGCCGGTGACAAACATGAGACTGCTTTGGCTATGTTGCAGATAGAACAGGCTAATACACGTGGGCAAATGCAGGAAGTGCTTTTGCAGAAAGCTGCTTTGGAAAAAATTAATCCAGCCTTATCGGCACAAATGATTGTAAATGGAAGCCTGATTAAAACTAACAGGGGATACCTGTTCATGAGTACAGCACTGGGTAAAGCAATTGTAGAAGATTTTACAGTTATTGCATTATCTCCTCAATCGCCTTTGGGGCAAAAATTAATGGGTTTAAAAGCGGGGGCTACTGCCGGAATAAATGATATAGAATACGTTATAGAAAGTATTAAATGAAGTATAATTTTAAAATTTATCAGTCAATATCACCAAGCACAAATTTATTGCCGATTTTTAAAAATGCATAAGCGGCAGTCTTTTCAACTCCTTTCTTTTTGTATGAAACCATCAATACATGCCAGGTTCCTTCCGATTCTTTTTCGGTAAAATATTTAATGATTTTATAACCGCTGCTGTCCTGGTTGGCAGTTCTGTTTATGCGTTCACAAATATCATCAACTCCCTTCTTTTCATATTCATTTGTATAGTCTGCCATTACTTTCCAGGCCCGTTTTTTATCATCACCGCGGTAAACAATATAAGGGGCAGCATTATAAAAAGTACCGAGTTTAGTTACTTTTGGGTCTGCAAAATTAACCGACCGGCAAATAAGCAATAACTCATGCAGTGTTTTAGCAAGCTGTGTAGAATCGGTTTTGTTTGTCTGGGCCTTTGCCGTAATAGTTAAGCTAAATATTAAAACCGGCAGCAGCAGGTATTTCAGTTTCATACAAATATTTTATCTATTTTAAAAAGTAATGTAGTTTTAAAGAAAAAAGCCATGAATAAATATAACACTTTTCTCACCGTTTTTATTATCTCACTTTTTGCCTTAATCGTTTTTATTGCTTTTTATATTCAAGCCATCTTTGGGCTGATAAGTACCATTGACGGGTTTAAAACTGATGAACCCAGTCCCATTCTAATTTTAAACACCATTTTCAGCCCGGCTGTACTTATTTCAGCATTAATACTGGGCTTATCCAGTCTCTCTTACCGTATACTGGGTATTGTACATGTTGCCAAAAGCAAAACTGCCGGCGATGGCGAAAAGGCTTTGTGGATCATAGGATTTGTGATTATGGGATTTATAACTGCCATCGTTTTTTTAGTAATGGCAAAAGGAAGAAAATTTGTTGATTGATAACACGTACATTCCAGACATATCAATAAGACTGATCATTTTCATAAATACCAAGTTTGTTGTTTAACTGTAAGATCTCCTGTTGCATTTGATTCATCCTGCTTAGTAAATAAGTTATGGTTTCTATTCCTTCCAGGTTTATATCCATCTCATAATACAGCCTTACCATTTTTTCCAGATGAGGGAGTTGACTTTCCGGCAAATACAATTTTTCTTCGGTATGCGTTATTTCTATTAATCCCGAGTCATGCAAAGCACTGATAAAACTGAGGTCTATATTGTGATGAATACAAAATTCATTTACAATAATCATTTCTTCTGTTTGCATAATATAAATTATTTAAGTTTACTTAATTCAGTAAAAAGTTTCTTTTGTTCTTCGGTAAGGTTGGTGGGTAATTCAACTTCATAAGTAACGTACAGGTCGCCGGTTTCGCCCTCTTTTTTATATACCGGAAAACCTTTGCTCTTAAGCCGTATTTTAGTTCCGGACTGTGTTTCGGGCTTTACAGTAAGTTTTACTTTTCCGGTCAGTGTTTCAATAGTTGTTTCTCCTCCAAGCAAAGCAGTAAATAAATCTATTTTAACGGTTGTTAAAAGATCATTCCCCAATCGCTTATAAGTTGGGTGCGGTGTTATAACAAAAGTGATAAACAGATCGCCGGCCGGCCCTCCGTTTACGCCGGATGCACCATAACCCTTTAGTTTAATAACCTGTCCGTTCTCAATACCGGCAGGTATGGTAATTCTGATATTTTTACCATTAACAGTCAGGGTTTGCTGATGGGTAAGCAATACATCCGTTAAATTTAATTTCAGTTCTGCGTTATAATCCTTTCCCCGAAACTTTGCCTGACTGCTGCGGTCCGAACCCCCAAACAGCGAATCAAAAAAATTGGAAAAATCGCTGCCCTCCGTATTATCGTAAAATTGCCGGCCTCCTGTATGCTGCGATTGTTCTTTTGATTTTTTCTGTTGCTCAAACTGATCAGCATGCTGCCAATCCTTGCCATAGGCATCATACTTCTTTCTCTTTTCCGGGTCACTCAAAACTTCATTCGCTTCATTTACCTGTTGAAATTTTTGATGTGCCTCTTTATCGTTTGGGTTTAAATCAGGATGCAGTTTTCTGGCTAATTTGCGGTAAGTTTTTTTTATAT
>JANMWP010000276.1:0-1895 GCA_031394065.1 Chitinophagaceae bacterium | reverse complement strand
AAAACTTTTAAAGACCTGGTTGCAGGCCGTGGCACACAACGTTTAATTCATTTAACCAAAGAAAATACAGTGGCAGATGCTATTGAACTGATGCGTAAATATGATATTGAAAATATTCCGGTAATGGATAAAGAAACCAGTGTTGGCGCCATTTCGGCCAATGGTTTATTTAATAAAATTTTAAGCAATCCGGATATTAAAACCCAAACGGTTGAATCTGTTATGGAAAAAGCCTATCCGGAAGTGGCATTTGAAACGCCCGTTGAGCGATTAAGCACATTTATCACCAAAGAGAATGGAGCAGTTTTAAGCAAAGACGAAAGCGGCAGTTTTCACATTGTTACCAAATACGACATTATTCAAAGCCTTACAAAATAATTGAATAGGTTTTTACTACCGGCTAAAATCAATACAGTAGTTCATTTCAGCAATATGGTGGGCATGTTATACTCAAATTGCAGTATGTAAATACGTACATTTACGATTCATCTTTACGTAACTCTGCTATACCTAAACCTGAATTATTACGAACCCCTTAGTAATTATAGTAGCTTAAAAAAAGAGCAATATCGCTCTATTACAATTTCATTAACAGTTGCATCTTTGTGTTAGAAGTTGATTGATAGGAATTAGATATCAATCATTATCCAAAATCCTGATTAAAACCAACGTAATTCAATCCAATGTTTGTGAAGAACCATCAAACAATCCAATATCAGTCAACTTCTCTTTAACTCTTTGAAATAACCGAAATACGCTTAAAGATCTGATCTTAGAAAAACCAAATGGATCTGAAAGTAAAAAAACCAATATCCTGCCTATGCCTTTAAAAGCGATGATGGCAAAAAACCAAAAATACCAATATCCTGGCTTATGCTTTAAAAAGCGATGATGGCCGAAAAACCAAAGAAAAACCAATATCCTGCCTATGCCTTAAAAAGCGATGATGGCGAAAATGAAGAACACAGTACACTGAAACCAGGACAAATCATTTAAGGAACACTGCATATAAGGTAACCCCCTTATGAAAGCAATTTCCAGAAAAAGAATCCTGAAAAGACCGGCTCGTGCTTGGCTGGTTTAAAAAGTTAGACTTCCACAGTTATTTGATACGTCAAGCTGCTGTGGAAGTTTTTTTTTGCCCGGGATATTGTTAATTTTAAGTATGATTTTGCAAAAAACAACCGATCTCCATTATATCCCCAAAAGAATAATTTCGCTGGTTCCTTCTCAAACTGAATTATTACCTGATCTTGGATTGGAAACCGAAACAGCCGCTATCACTAAGTTTTGCATTCATCCGGCAAGTTGGTTCAGCACTAAAGTAAAAATTGGTGGTACCAAAACGGTCAATCTTAATAAAATAAAGCAGCTACAGCCCGATCTTATTATAGCCAATAAAGAAGAAAACGTAAAAGAACAGATTGAAACACTTTCACTTGATTACCCGGTTTGGTTAACCGATGTAAATAACCTTAGTGATGCTTTGCAGATGATTGAAGATATTGGCGCATTAACCGGAAAACAAAATAAAGCTGCATCAATCATCCACACAATTAAAACCGGTTTTAAGGATTTGCAAAAAATGGATAATCCAATTAAAACAGCCTACCTGATCTGGCGTAAGCCATATATGACAATTGGTGGCGATACTTTTATCAACGATATGCTGCTGCAATGTGGTTTTAAAAATATTTTTGCCAATAAAACCAGGTATCCCCAAGTTAACATTGAAGATTTGCAAATTGCCAATTGCCAATTACTTTTATTATCAAGCGAGCCCTACCCTTTTAAACAAAAACACATTGATGAATTAAGCAGTAAGTTGCCCAATACAAAAATTATTTTGGTTGATGGTGAAATGTTCAGTTGGTATGGAAGCAGGATGCTGCAAT
>JANMWP010000241.1:0-4699 GCA_031394065.1 Chitinophagaceae bacterium | reverse complement strand
GATAAATGCCGAAAAATTATATGGCATATTACACATCCTGTATGGATTGGTATTGTTTTACGTTCCGATGGTTAATGATCCGGATACCTTGTACTATGTAATATTTGCAGCCATGATCTTTTATATGCCAACAATTTCTTTATCAAATTCAATAGCATATAGTATTTTAAAAAACAGGAATTATGATGTAGTTAAGGTTTTCCCTCCAATTCGTGTTTGGGGAACCATTGGATTTATTGTAGCCATGTGGACTACTAACCTTACAGGAAGTAAAGCAAATGCAAACCAATTTGTAATAGCGGCAGTGGCAGCAATTATTTTAGGCTTATATTCCTTTACACTACCTAAATGTCCTCCTCAAAAATCAATTTCAAAAGAAGCCTCATGGATTGAACAATTGGGATTGAGTGCTTTTAAACTTTTTGCAAATTATAAAATGGCTTTGTTTTTTATTTTTGCAATGTTCCTGGGTGCAGCATTGCAATTGACCAATATGTACGGGGATTCATTTATTGATGATTTTAAAAATGTTTCGAAATATGCTGATTTAATAGCTAGATACGAAACTGTTTTTTTACCACATTTTCATAGTCTCAGTAACTTTTCTGATAAAATTGGATATATTTTCAGCTATCCAGATCTATTACCAAGCCTGGTAATAAAATATTCAACAATTATCATGTCCATTTCTCAAATATCAGAAACTGTATTCATTTTAACCATTCCTTTCTTTTTGAAAAGATTTGGTATAAAAAAAGTTATGCTTTTCTCAATGCTGGCATGGGTTTTAAGATTTGGCCTTTTCGCATATGGAAATCCAGGAGACGGCCTGTGGATGATTATAGGTTCATGTATTGTGTATGGAATGGCATTTGATTTCTTCAATATATCGGGTTCTTTATTTGTAGAAACAACTACTGATGCTAAGATCAGGTCAAGTGCACAGGGATTATTTATGATGATGACAAATGGAGTAGGAGCTTACCTGGGAAGTAAATTGAGTGGTTATTTAATAGATACTTATTACGTTTCAAATAATGTTAAAGATTGGCATGGAATCTGGCTTGCTTTTGCAGGTTACGCTTTGGTAGTTGCAGTTTTATTCCTCATTTTCTTTAAGCATAAACACGATCCAAAAGCTTTAGCGAACGTGCAACATTAATTATTCAACTCAACTATTGTTGCATTAAAAATCCCCCGAAGTTTCGGGGGATTTTACTTATCAGCGAAATCAGATCAATCTTATAATCAGCGATTATTTATGCTGCTCAATCTTTTTAACAAAATTTGATTTTGGTTGTGCGCCTACCAATTTATCTACTACTTCGCCACCCTTTACAAATAAGATAGCCGGTATACTGGTAATGCCGTAGTTCATAGATATCTGCGGATTATTATCAACATTTACCTTGCCTATATTTACTTTTCCATCGTAATCTTTAGCCAGTTCTTCAATTACCGGGCCTATTGCACGGCAGGGGCCACACCATTCTGCCCAAAAGTCAATTACTGATAGTTTATCAGATTCTAATACATCTGCTTTAAAGTTTGCATCTGTGAATTCTAGTGCCATAATATTTATTTTAAATTTTTATTTGTTTACGGGTGAAGAGCAAAGTTAGTTCCAATTGGTTTAATATGCTGTTATGACATATCCACAGGATGTGATGAAAAAGAATTGGCATGTTAAGAGCCATTGTGGCTGAAAAGCAGTTCAATGTTTGATGTCAGATGTACGATGAACAACAACTTTTCTGACGAAGGCATACATCGTACATCACATATCATACATTTAACCGGTTACCACACTCACTTCAATATCTTTATTCTCATTTAAATAAAAAGCCAGGTCATCATTCATGGTCACGCTTTTTTCCAGGCTGTACATACCCACTTTAAATTTGTTGCGGCTGTCGATTACATTAAACTTGATGGAGGTTTTGCCGGGATTGGCTTTTACATTGGCATCAATAAAATCTACCATTTCCGCATTAATGAATTGTGGCTCCACATCAATAATTACCTGTTTGGTTAAGGTAGATTTTACGGTTTCAAGCAAGTGCAGCTTATTGATATTAAAATCAAATTGCTGGCCATTATAACGCTGACGAAAAGCGCCTTCAATCATCACAATCAGCCCCTTCTCTAAGTAATTATTGTATTTCACATAATCTTCGCTCCAAAGCATAAACTCGGCTTTACCACTGTAATCTTCAATACTCAAAATGGCAAAGTTTTTTCCGGCTTTGGTTAAGCGGTGTTGTACATCAACCACAAGGCCCGCCAGACGAAAACTTTTTGCCGGATTTGGATGTGCATTAACAGCCGCTTTAAATTCAACATAATCGGCCAGCGGCGTAATATTATAATGCCGCATTTCAAATTTATAATTATCCAACGGATGGCCGCTCATAAACATACCGGTAACTTCTTTTTCATAATCCAGTTGTACTGCCAGTGGCCAGGGCTCGCAAACCGATAACTTTGGCGGCACAATATCCGGCATTTGCAAATCGCCAAAGAGGGTATTGGCTGAGCTGGCATTTTGTGTTTGAAATACAGAACCAAATTTTAGAATTTTATCTAACCCTTGTACATCGCCAGGAGCCTGAAAGAAATATTGGGCACGGGTAATATCTTTAAAACAATCAAAAGCGCCGGAATACACCAGGCTCTCTAAAGATTTTTTATTGGCATTGCGGTGATTAACTCGTTTTGCCAAATCGTAAATGGACGAGTAGGGGCCATGCTTTGTTCTTTCTTCAATAATATTCTGGATGGCATTTTCGCCAACGCCTTTAAGTCCGCTAAAACCAAAGCGTATTTCGCCTTTTGCATTTACAGCAAAACCGTTTTGCGATTCATTAATATCGGGCCCAAGCACTTTTAAACCCATGCGCTTGCATTCTTCCATAAAGAAAGTGATCTTATCAATACTGCCTGCATGATTTAAAACTGCCGCCATATATTCACTGGGGTAATGCGCTTTTAAATAAGCTGTTTGATACGCAACAAAAGCATAACAGGTTGAGTGCGATTTGTTGAAAGCGTATTGTGCAAAAGCTTCCCAGTCTGTCCATACTTTTTCCAGTATTTCTTTGGCATGGCCTTTTGCTGTGGCACCATCCACAAACTGTACTTTCATTTTATTAAGAACAGTTATCTGCTTTTTACCCATGGCCTTACGCAACACATCCGCATCGCCCTTACTAAAGCCAGCAAGTTTTTGTGAAAGTAACATCACCTGTTCCTGGTAAACCGTAATACCATACGTTTCTTTCAGAAATTCTTCCATATCGGCCAGGTCATAAGCAACCTGTTTTTTTCCGTGCTTGCGGTCAATATACTCAGGTATATAACCCATGGGGCCGGGGCGATACAAGGCATTCATGGCAATGAGATCTGCGAATTTATCTGGTTTCAATTCACGTAAATATTTCTGCATACCCGGACTTTCAAACTGAAATGTTCCGTTTGTATCGCCCTGCTGGTAAAGTTTGTAGGTTTTTTCATCATCCAAAGGAATGGTATCAATATTAATATCCAGTCCGTGGTTTTGTTTAATGAGGTGAAGGGCCGTTTTTAAAATGCTTAAAGTTTTTAAACCCAAAAAGTCCATTTTAATTACACCGGCTTCTTCAATAGAGTTGCCTTCAATCTGTGTTAGCCATAATTCCGATTCTTTGGAAGTTGCAACGGGCAATAACTCGGTTAAATCTTTGGGTGCAATGATGATGGCCGATGCATGAATACCGGTATTACGCACCGAGCCTTCCAGTATTTCTGCTTCATGCAAAATTTTACTTTGCAGATCATCGCCTTTATAAATCTCTCTTAATTTTTTTACGTTCTCAATATCTTCGGCCTGCAATTGTTCTTTTTCTTCCAGCGATGTTTCCCGTGCTGAGCCTGTTGAAGCATTCGCTTCTTTAATGGTGAATGGGGCATGCAATAATCTTTTCAGGTTAATGCCCGGCCGCTCAGGAACCAGTTTTGAAATAGCCCTGCTTTCTGCCAATGGTAAATCCATTACTCTTGCAACATCGGCTATGCTTGATTTTGCAGCCATGGTACCATACGTGATGATTTGCGCCACCTGGTTCTTTCCATATTTCTGTACCACATAATCCAAAACTTTTTGCCGGCCTTCATCATCAAAATCTGTATCTATATCCGGCATAGACTTACGCTCTGGATTTAAAAACCGCTCAAACAGTAAATTGTATTTTATGGGGTCGATATTGGTAATGCCGATACAATACGCTACAGCACTACCAGCTGCAGAGCCACGGCCCGGGCCAATAAACACGCCCATATCCCTGCCGGCTTTAATAAAATCACTCACAATTAAAAAGTAACCGGCAAAGCCCATTTTTTCGATAACGCCCAACTCAAAACTCAAACGTTCTTCTGCTTCGGGGGTAAGAATTTTATAACGCTCTTTAGCGCCCGACCAGGTTAAGTGTGCCAGGTATTCGTCCTGTGTTTTATAATTGGCGGGTACCGTAAAATGGGGGAGCAGAATATCTCTTTTTAAATTCAGCAAATCAACCTTGCTTACAATTTCATTGGTATTATCAATGGCTTCGGGCAGGTCTTCAAAAACCTTGCTCATTTCTGCACCGGTCTTTAAATAAAACTGATCGTTCGGAAATGCAAAGCGTTTATTTTTTGCAAATACATCATCATCGGTAAATTC
>JANMWP010000227.1:0-6475 GCA_031394065.1 Chitinophagaceae bacterium | reverse complement strand
TAAATGCGGGACCTCTTCCTTTATTAGTTCCATCATTTGTTTTACGCCCATACATTCGCCGGTATCGGTAACACCAATTTTACCTAAATACCAATCTGGATCAATATTAAAATTGCGCCATTGAATCATGCATAGATCCGTTTCCCTGATCAGCTTTCGCAAAGCTTCATATTCTTCAATGCTATCCGTCATGCCGGGAAAAACAAAATAATTGATACTTGTCCAGCCACCATAACTACGCATAACTTTTAAACTTTCAAACAGGTCTTCAAATACATAATTATTGGGCAGGTAATACGAAGTGTAAATATTTTTTCGGGCCGAATTGGTGCTTACCCGTATACTGTTTAAACCCACTTCGCACAAGGCTTTAACGGCTTTTGGCATACTGCCGTTTGAATTAATATTGATGCTTCCTTTTTGCGTATGTTTTCTTATTTCGATGATGGATTCCCGGATGGTTTCCCACATCAGCAACGGTTCGCCTTCGCAACCCTGTCCAAAACTGATGATTGGGAATGGCGCAGTTTCCAGATGCGGAACTGTAAATTCAACAATCTCTTCGGCTGTAGGTTTAAAGGTTAACCTGTCCTGTGTGCTGATGATTGTTTCTTCTTCGGGCTGAAAAGAAATACAACCAATACAGTTTGCATTGCATGCCGGCGAAACCGGTACCGGGCACTCCCACCGGCCTATGGCTAAATTTCTGGCAGCCGGGCAGGTGTAGGTCATGCAGCAGTTTTCCATTAAATGTTTTACAAGGCGGTTATGTGGATAGGCCTCCAGTAATTTATTGGTACCGGCTTCTATCAGTTCATCAACATACCCTTCGGCTTCCTGCCTGATATCCTGTTCAATTCTTACGGCAGGTACATATATTTTTTCATCAAACCACCCTGCTGCTGTGTAACAAAATAAAGGCAGGGTTGGTGCATCTTTTTCAGTTTCATAAGCGGCCATATATAAACCCGTATGTGCCGGAGGGATAAAAGCCGCTACAGCCCATCCTTTTTCGCAAAGCCGCATTGCGCCTGTTTCTACATCAATACCAATTCCTTTGCGGCCGGGGAGTTCATACAAATTTCCGCCGATTGGTAATTCAATCCATTCATCAACCGGTATGGGCAGTGCATCCCAACCGCTACGGCCGGTTGCATAGAGTGAAGTATCTTCAAAAATATTTCCTGCTCCGTCGGAATATAAAATGTATGGACTTTTAGTTAACATGATATTTTTTAAGTACTGCCCTGTTAAATTAAGGACCGGCAATTAAGTTGTTCTGTACAAAACAAGTTAAATTCAGTTTCATCAATAAGTTTTGCACCTTCAATTATTTCAACCTGTATTATTTTGTTTGTTTTAAAATCGATGGTTAATAAATTGTCTTTCAAAATTGCATTTTCTATTTCTGCCCAGGGAAAAATGATCGTTTTAAATACCCTTGTCAGGTGAATTCCTTCATCAGAAAAAAGCACGGTTGTTCTTTTACCTTTTACCAGGGTTACTGTTATATAAACCAATGCAAAAGCAATTACTGCAATAATGCCTGCATGTTGAAACCAGAAATTGGCATACAATAAAGCCAGAATTAAACTGAAGGTTTCAAGTGCCTTCTGGTGTTTTCTGTAAATGAAATAAATGATACTCAGCATGGCATAAAATGCCAGTAAAATATAAATATTCAGCCTGATTTTATTGTCAGCAGTATTCAATGCAAATACTGCAGCAGCAATAATATGCAGAAAAAACAGAAACCAGGTAAACTGGTTATAGGCCTTTTGATTGTTATCTTTTAATGTGAAACTGTATTGCATTAAGCAGGATTTGAAGCAACCAGTAAATTACACAATTTAAACAAACACCTTGCTCCTACATTCTCATCCCATTCATCCTGACTTACGCCCACTTCATTTAAATCGAAACCAATAAATTTGCGTCCGCTTTGTATCAATTTTTTAAAAATGTAGAATACCTGTTCCGTTTCAAATCCACCCTGCACGGGTGTTCCGGTGTGCGGACAAAGTTTTGGATCCAATCCATCTATATCAAAACTGATGTACACTTTTTCGGGCAGGTGATTGATGATTTCATCAACAATCTGTTTCCAGGTTTGTCCTTCGTACTGGCGCTCTTTTATTTCCTTATCAAAATAAGTAACCACCCGGCTATTGCTGGCATTAATATATTCTACTTCTTCTCCGCAATAATCTCTGATACCAACCTGCACCAGTTTGTTTAACTGCGGAATTTCTTCCAGCGCATTGTACATGATAGACGCATGCGAATAAGTAAACCCTTCATATGCTTTTCTTAAATCGCAGTGTGCATCAATTTGCAGAATACCAAATTCGCCATGCTTTTCGGCAATGGCTTTAAAAAACCCAAGCGGTGTACTGTGGTCACCGCCCAGTAAACCCACCAGTTTTCCGGCATCCAGCAGTTCTTTGGTACGTTCAAAAACCCAGTTATTTAAAAAAACACTCCCTTCATTAATCTCTTTCAAAGATTTACACATGAATTTGTTATCAGCCACAATTTCGTCATGTGCTATATAATTGATCAACAGCTCAGCTTCTTTGCGCAGGTAATCACTTTTCATCAGCACTTTTTTATCGCAGGGCAGCATAAAAAATCCCTGTTTCCATCCGTCTTTCACATCGGGGTCTAACAAATCAACCTGCAGGCTTGAATTAAAAATATGGTCCGGAGCCCTTGCTGTACCAGCATTGTAGCTTACAGTAACTTCCCAGGGAATGGGTAAGATGATGAGCCTGGCATCTTCTTCAGTAAAAGGTAAACCAAAAATATTGTTGTTAGGGTTGCCAACTGAGTTGGGGTCAAAATTTGAAAGATCAGTCATCACTATTAATTAATTAAAAAGATCCGGCACCTGCGCCAAAATAAAAACGCAGCAAAGATAAGCTACTGCTCAACAATGCAGATAACAACCTGTAAAAATTTACTAAATCAAATTATTAATAAGATAGTAACTGCTCGGTATGATACAAATCATTTAAAAAGATGAGCAATAAGTTATACAAAATGAAACAAAAAAGCTCTTTTAGGTTACCTTTGCGCTGAAATTATTACCATGAAAAAAACGCATATTATTATTCTTGTAGCTATTGCAGCATCAATTGTTGCACTGATTATATTTTCTGCCGGGGATTTTTCAACCTATGAAACCATCGGCTCGGCACAGAAAAAACAAGGCAAATTTGTTCACCTGATTGCAAAACTGGATAAAAGCCAGCCCATTGAATACGATGCCGTAAATAATCCGAATTACCTCAGCTTTTATGCTGTTGACAGTTTAGGCGGAAAAACCAAAGTTATTTTTCATAACAGCAAACCAACCGACCTTGAAAAAAGTGAACGCATTGTAATGAAAGGAACCATGAAAGGCGATCATTTTGAATGCAAAGATATTTTGTTAAAATGCCCGAGTAAATATAAAGATGATAAAAAGCAACTGGAAAAAACAATCACAAACCAACAGGACTCAACTTACTAATAATTTCTGCTAATGCAATTTGAAGGCGAACATTTATTACCAGGGCAAATAGGGCACTTTTTTGTTTTACTTGCTTTTATAGCATCCATCATTTCTACAATCGGCTATTTTACTGCAGCCAGAAAAACTGATTTAACAGAAAAAAAATCATGGCTCAATTTTGCCAGGCTTGCCTTTATTACACAAATTGTTTCTGCAGTAATTATTTTTATAACCATTTTTTATATCTGCTCCAATCATTACTTTGAATATATGTATGCTTACAAGCATGCGTCTAAAGAGCTGGAGCCAAAGTATTTACTGGCCTGCATTTGGGAAGGACAGGAAGGCAGTTTTTTATTATGGACCATCTGGCACAGTGTACTTGGCATCTTCATTATTATAAAATCAAAAGAATGGGAAGCACCGGTTATGACAGTGATCAGTTTAGCCCAGTTCTTTTTGTTGATGATGTTGATTGGCATTTATGCAGGTGATGTAAGATTGGGTAGCAGTCCGTTTATTTTAACAAGAAATGAACTCAACTTAGATCAGGCTCCAAGGTTTTTAGATGAATTCGGAAAATTAAAAATTGATTATTTAAAGTCTTTGACTGACGGGATAGGCTTAAATGTGTTACTGCGTAATTACTGGATGGTTATTCATCCGCCAATTTTATTTTTAGGATTTGCATCAACCATTATACCCTTTGCCTATGCTTATGCAGGCATACAAACCAAACGCTTTGGCGATTGGGTAACCCCTGCCCTGCCTTGGGCTTTGTTTTGCGCCTGTGTTTTGGGTGTTGGTATTATGATGGGTGGCAAATGGGCTTACGAATCTTTATCTTTTGGTGGCTATTGGGCCTGGGACCCGGTTGAGAATGCATCGTTGGTGCCCTGGTTGATTTTAATTGCAGGAATGCATACCATGGTCATCTTTAAAGCCACAGGACATTCCTTAAAAGCCAGTTATCTTTTTGCTTTCCTCACATTCATATTTATTCTGTATTCAACTTTTTTAACCCGTACAGGTATATTGGGCGATACATCGGTACATGCTTTTACAGATGCCGGCAAAGCCATTAATGTAATGATACTGGCTTTTGTGGCTGCCTTCACTTTACCATCAATTATTTTGTTGATAGTGCATTTAAAAAAGATGCCTGCCATGCAAAAAGAAGAAAGCACCAATTCCCGGGAATTCTGGATGTTCATCGGATCGTTGGTTTTCTTTTTAGCTGCCATGTTCATCATTGCAAAAACATCAGTACCGGTTTATAATAAAATTTTTGGTACAAAAATAGCGCAACCCGAAAATGTTGAGGGTTCTTACAACAAAGTAATTATACTCGTTGCCATTATCATCGGGTTATTAAGTGCCGTAACACAATACTTCAAATACAAAAAAACAGATTCGGCTTATATTTTAAAAAAGATTGCGGTGCCTACTGTTATTGCAGCTGTTATTACTGCTTTACTGGCGGTTTTTTATCCGCTTACTTATTATAAAATGGGTGCCGGATTTTTAGGAGCAGCTTATGCCGCTTTGTTTGCTGCTATCTATTCTGTAATTGCAAACGGCGCTTATATCTGGAGCGGTTTAAATGGTAAATTAAAAGCAGCTGGTGGTTCAATAGCGCACCTTGGTTTTGCTTTAATGATTGCGGGCATTTTAATTTCATCGAGCAATAAAGAAGTAATCAGCAGCAGTAGTGCAAATGGAATTAATCTGCAGATCAGCGGTAAAGACCCCATGACAAAAGAAACAGACAATCCGCTTGATAATCTTACACTCATACGCCAGGTACCGGCAACTATGGGGCCTTATGAAGTTACTTACCTGCGTGATTCTTTTGGAAATGAAAAAGGCCGGCGTTTTTATGAGCTGCTGTTTCAACGTAAAGATGCAACCACTAAAAAAGTGCTGGAACAATTTACTTTATGGCCCGATGTGTACATCATGAAGGATAACAACATGAGCAGTAATCCGGATACCAAATCTTATGTAAACAAAGATGTATTTACCTATATTTCGTATGCCATCAACAAAAGTAATGAAGAAGACACAACGAAGTTTATCATAAAAGAAATGGCCGAAGGTGATACCGCTTTTTACAGTAATGGTATCATTGTGCTGAACCGTGTTGTAAAAAATCCAGATAACGGAAAATATCATTTTAAACCAACAGATGCTGCAGTGATGGCTGATATTACACTCATCAGTAAAGACAGTTTACATTACAAAGCTTATCCCCTTATTCAGATAGATCAGTTTGGTTTTAACCAGGTAGATGATACCGTGTATGCACAAAATATGTATGTAAGATTTGCGGGCCTTACCGATAACAAAAAATTTAAAATCGGCATTAAAGAGTCTGATAAACTGATTGAATATGTAACACTGAAAGCGTATGTTTTTCCTTACATTAACCTGGTTTGGCTTGGCCTCATCATTATGGCACTGGGTATTGTTATGAGTGCAGTTAAAAGAGCTAAGCTTTCAGTTTTTTATGCCGCACTGGCTTTAATTTTTGCCGGAGCCGGGCTATTCTATATGTTTCTTTTAGCAAATTAGAATCGCAGTCGGCCTGTAATTGCCTGATTACTTTTTCTACTTTTTTATCCCCATCATGGTACACCTTGTTTGTATCGAAAAATAATGGCAGCAAGGCTGAATCTTTTAAAAAAGAATCAACCATTTGCAGCAACCGGCTAACCATCATTGTATCGCATTCAGTTTTTATTTTTGCATAGGCCGAGTCGATCCTTGCTTCCGAAACAGAATCTTTTTTATGCTGTATTTCAAGTTCAGTTTGTTTGTTTTCTGCTTCTGTACATCCGCAAAACAAAATAATAACACAATAAAAAGAAAATTTTAAGGTTACCTTAAGCAACATAATGATATAAATGTTAGTCTAAATTGTAAATTTACAGTATGCAAAGGCTATATCGCCGAAAATATTATCTGAAACGTTTGATG
>JANMWP010000210.1:0-2692 GCA_031394065.1 Chitinophagaceae bacterium | reverse complement strand
TTCGGACATTTCAAAAGAAGAGATACAAAAAAGGCTGGATGAATTGTACGACCTTAAGGTGGATGTTGCAGGCAATACCCTTACTGCCATTGCAAAACCAAAGCAGCGCAATATGAACTGGAAAAATTCATTGTCCATTTCATTTAAAATATTTACCAATAAAAATGTGGCGACGCACCTGACCACCAGTGGCGGAAATATTGATCTCAGAGAACTGGCAGGTGACCAGAGAATTACTACCAGCGGCGGTAACCTTAGCATTGATCATGTAAAGGGGAAATTAAAAGGCGTAACCTCCGGCGGTAATATTGTTATAAAAGATTCTGATAATGATATTGATCTTACTACCAGCGGTGGTAATGTTGAAGCAAATAATTGTACCGGTAAAATTGACCTGACAACATCCGGCGGAGATGTAAGATTGCTGAACCTGGATGGTGATATCAAGGCAACTACCAGCGGTGGACATGTAAGGGCCAATGATATCAAGGGAGAACTGAATGCACATACTTCCGGCGGTAACATCAATATGGCTGGTTTGGCATGTAACCTTACAACAGGCACCAGCGGTGGTGATGTAACCGTGTCCATTAAAGAACCAGGTAAGTTTATAAAGCTCAGTAACAGCGGCGGTAAAATTGACCTGGAACTACCGGCAGGAAAAGGATATGATCTCGACCTGACTGCTGAAAAAATTAAAACAGGCAACCTGGTGAATTTTTCAGGGAAGTCAGATGACAATGAATTAAGAGGCACCCTGAATGGCGGCGGAACACAGGTAACCGCAAAAGGCGGTGGCGGTAAAATTGTTTTGTCATTTAAATAAGGGCTGGTTATAATTGATAATTTCTTAAATGATAATGGATAATGTGAGTACAGCGAAAGTTTTAAGATAGTATAAAAATTCAACCAATTTCTACATGTACGAAACCAGACACTCACTGTCCGGTTTCGTACACTTTTTTTTATAGACTGTCCACAACCCTTTACAGGCAATATTTTTAGCGTGGCATGGCTGTTGTTGCAGGTTATATGCTGGTAAATAATTTTAAAGCAAAACGGCCAAACCATGATAAAAAATTATTTCAAAATTGCTATCCGCAATCTTTGGCGGCACAAGGCTTTTTCAGCCATTAATATCCTTGGCCTTGCGGTGGGCATGAGCGCATTTTTTCTTATTTATGCCTATGTAACTTTTGAGAAAAGCTATGATAATTTTAACAGCAAAGCCAACCGCATTTACCGTATTGTATCTGATGTTAAAACACCTTCCGAGTCTATCAACTCAGGCATTACCATTGCGCCGCTCGCCATTGATTTAAAAAATGATTTTCCGGAAGTGGAAGATGCGGTGCGGTTTGCTTCAGATGGTTTTTTGGTGAAGAAAGGAGATACAAAATTCCAGGAGTTAAGGTCGGTACTTGCCGACTCTACCTTGTTCAATGTATTTGATTTTCCATTGGTGGAAGGCGATAAAAAAACAGCGCTTAAGGATCCGATGAGCATTGTGCTTTCACAAACAATGGCTAAAAAATATTTTGGCAATGCAGATCCTTTGGGGCAGCAGCTTCAGCTTACCGGTGCCGCCATCAATGCGACGGTTACGGGTGTAATGAAAGGCATTCCTTCCAACTCACACATCAAGGCCGACCTGTTTGTATCCATGTCGTCTTCCAAACAGATCTACGGAAACGCAACGTCAGACAGTGAGTGGACCAATCATAATTTTTACACCTATCTTTTATTAAAACCACATACAGATGTAATAGCCTTTGAAAAAAAATTACCCGGTTTTATGGAGGCACACCATGGTGCAGAGGCAAAAAAATTACAGATGTACGAAACGCTGCTGCTGGAACCCTTGCCGGAAGTGTATTTAAAAACCAAACATACAGGCGCTACTTCTCCCGATATTTTACAGACCGGCAGCATCAGCAATGTGTATATTTTCTCCATCATTGCTGTTTTTATTTTACTGATTGCTTGTATCAATTTTATCAACCTTACTACTGCCCGCAGTGCTGAACGGGCAAAAGAAGTAGGGGTGAGGAAAGCTGTTGGCGGAGGAAGGTTTCAACTGGCCCAGCAATTCATCGGCGAGTCTGTTGTTATCAGTCTGATCGCATTTGTATTGTCTGTAATACTGGCGGGTGCTGCGTTGTCATTGTTTAATCAGCTTGCTGGCAAAGAGATCAGTAGCAGTATATTTAATCATCCGCTACAACTGGTGATGTTGTTTGTGCTTGCTCTTGTTATCGGTATTGTGGCTGGCATTTACCCATCCCTGGTATTGTCAGCCTATCAGCCTGCAAGTGTTTTAAAAGGACGTTTTTCAACAGGTACCAAAGGATTATTTTTAAGAAAGGGCCTGGTGGTCTTTCAGTTTGTAATTTCCATTGGCCTCATTACCGGAACCATTGTTGTATACAGGCAATTGAGTTACATGCGCAATGAGAACCTGGGCTTTAACAAGGAGCAGGAGATCATCATTAACACCAATTTTGATAAAAATAAAGATGCGTTTAAACAATCCCTGTCTTCATTGCCCGGTGTGCTATCTACATCCTGGTCGGCGTATGTTCCCGGTGGTGGCACTACCTCCGCTTATTCAGAAGTGGAGAACAAAGCAGGCGAAATGCAAAAGACAAACCTGAACCTTAATTTTGTTGACTTTGATTATATCCCTCAATAT
>JANMWP010000199.1:0-2630 GCA_031394065.1 Chitinophagaceae bacterium | reverse complement strand
GAAATGGAGGGAGAAGAGTGGTGTTCATTAAAGATGGAACAGGGTTGGCCAGCAGTCCTGTAGACGGTACCCAGTATTCTGCTGATCCAAATTTTGGCAGTGGGCAGGTACTTGTTCCCGGAAACGGTTTCTATTGCATTTATGATGGTAATGGTAGTTCTGTTAATGTTACGGGGCTTACCCCCAGTATAACTTATACCGTCGAGGTTTTTGAGTATAATAGTGATGATAATACTGCGCCAACTGCCTCTTTTATCAAGTACAATACTACTGCGGCTACTAATAATCCTAAAAACCAGGCAACTGCTTCACCAACAATAACCGTAAGCACAGCAACATTAACGGGTTTTGCTGCAACTCCTTTCACTTCAAAACGCTGCATAAAATCCCATAGTAACTGAGGTACATCAGATGATATATCCAGCTTAACCCTTTCTGCTGCTTGTGCCGGCAATTTAAATTCAATGGCAGCAGCGTTACTGATTTCAATACCGGCCACAGCATTGATACCGATAAATGAATAACTGTTTTCTCCTGCATGAAAATCGGTGCTCTCCAGCAGGATAGTATCCCTGAAACGGTCTCTCAATCTCAAATAAATACCAACCGGTGTGTATACATCGGCAAGTATTTTTTTAAAAGTGGTTTCTATAATGATCTTCTTCATAATATTCCATTAAAAAACCCGGCAACTTGTGCCGGGTTCAACTATTTATATATCAATAGCAGTAAGGCACGTCATTTGACAATGCTCCACCACCAACCGTTGTTATTTGTATTAATCATTTTCATTTCTATTGCAAATATGGGGGAGAAACTTTACTTGGGCAAATTTTTTTGTTGGCGTACCTTCAAAAAAAATTTGAAATGAATCTAATTGTATTTGGAGCAACCGGCATGGTAGGCAGGCAACTGGTACAACAGGCACTGTTTAATAAGCATCACGTTAAAGCCTTTGGCAGAAATGTGTACACGACCGATTACCTGGAAACTGAAAACCTGCAATTGGTTCAGGGCGCTTTATTTGATGAAAGCGAAGTATACAATGCCATTAAAGGCTGCGATGCGGTGCTGTCAGCCATTGGCGGCTCCATGGATGGCACAGACAAAACACGAACATTAGGCATGAAGAATATCATTAAACAAATGCAGAAGGCCGGTGTAAAAAGAATTATTGCAATTGGCGGCCTGGGTGTTTTAAATGCAGATGAAAATTCTTTGCTTGTTGATAAAGAAGATTATCCCCCAGAATATAAAGCTGTAGGACTGGAACATAAAAAGGCATTTGAACTTTTAAACGAAAGCGGCCTCAACTGGACGTTTGTTTGTCCACCCAATATCATCAATGAAGGGCCAACCGGCAGTTATGTTACAAAAGCAGGTTACCCACCCGAACCAAATAAATACAAAATAAATGCAGGCGATCTTGCTATGTTCATGCTTAGTGAATTGGGGAAGAATGAATACATAAAACAAAGAGTAGGTATCAGTAATTAATTTTTGTAGTGCGCTTTCTGATTATTCTTTATCTTAGCCACACAAACTGCAGAGACATTTATTAAATCCAAATCTTCCGGAAAAACTCCCGTTTCAGCTTTGCTATATCGAATGACTAATTACACTGAATCAGATTCATTGTAAAACTGTTCTTTATTGAACAATTTTTTGTTTTGTATTAAGAATTTAAAAACCAAACTAACATGCTAAAAAAATTCAGATTACCTGAGCTGAAAAGAATTTGCGGTATCCTGTTATTGTTTCTCTTTCACGGAAATGTTTTCAGCCAGACCTTTACGCCGCTTACTGTTACCGGTTTCAATCATGATGTAATTGCAGAAACCGGCACCAGTTCTTTAACCACTACCACCATTCCGCTTGATGGCGTTACGGTTTCCAACAAAGTAATGTACAGTGTTGCTTTCAGAACTGCCAATGGTTTTAGTGGCGGCGGTATAGCCGATAACGGAACGGTTACAGATGCTGCTGGTTCTTACCAGCTTGCGCCATATACCGGTAACAATGCATTATTGTTGCAGCGCACACAAACCGGCAATCTTACACTGGCAACCCCGGCAAAATATAGTTTTGTACGTGTACTTTGTTTTTCAACAGAAGGTTCAAGTCTGGTAAATGTAACATTAACTTTTACTGATAACTCTACTACCAATGTATTAACCAATTATGTTTTAGGCGATTGGTTTAATGGCACCACCAACCTGGTTTTATCAGGCTTTGGCCGTTGCACCAGGGCCACACCGGCATCGGGTGCTGATGCATTTCCCGCCAACCCAAGATTGTATTATATAGATGTACCCATCAGTTGTGCAAATAAAAATAAACTGCTGCAAAAAATTAATTTTACAAACGTAACTACTGCAGGTACCAATGCACCTTACCCCAATGCAGTTTTCTTTGCGGTGTCGGGTATTGCAAATCCGGCAGTTATAACTACCAATATTACCAATGCAACCTGTACAACCAATGGCAGCGTTACATTATCGCTCAGTGGACTTGTACAACCGGTAAACATTACCTGGAATACCACACCTGTTCAAACCGGGCTAACAGCAACCAATTTACCCGCCGGTAATTACCAGGCAACTATTGTAGAAGAAACCGGATGTGTAACC
>JANMWP010000122.1:0-3095 GCA_031394065.1 Chitinophagaceae bacterium | reverse complement strand
GTGATGTGATGGCGTAACCAATATTTTTTCTAAAAATCCCATGCTGCCGATATGCCGGGTATGATACCAGAACTGGGCAAACAAATGAAGGGGTGCAACTGTTGCAATAACGATTGCAGGCACACCCAGCAAAGCTGCCGGTATCAATAAAAAGGAAAATAATTTTACGAAGGAAGATATGCTTTGCCGCAATGCACAGGCAAGGTTAAATTCTTCGCTGCTGTGATGTACAATATGGCTGTTCCAGAAAAAATTTATTTTATGATCGATGCGGTGCACCCAATAACCGGCAAAATCCAATACAATAAATGCAATTAAAAAAGTAAGCCAGCCCGATTTGATATGCGTTAAAGCAATCCTTTCTACCAGCCAGCTATAACTCAATACGGCAATACTTATTCCCAACACATCTTTGGTAACATTGGTTACGCCCGAGCTAAGGCTGCTGACCATATCCATATGCCGCACGGTATCATTTCCCTTATACCAGCCATACCATTTTTCAAGCAAAACCAACATCAAAAATGCAGGCATGGCAAATAATAATATCTTTCCGTACTGTTCCATATTTTACAAAATCTTTGTCGTAACTATACAAAGTTAAACTTATATACAAATAAACAAGCAGGCTATACCTACTCAGCTTAATATTACAATTTATGAAAAAATTATTAGTGCTGCTGTTGTTGTTCAACTCACATGCCTATTGCCAAACCGAAATTAATGATTGGCAGTTGGGCACGTTTGCAAAACCCGCCGATAACCCCATTATGCAGGCAGATTCTTCCTTTCTTTTTAATTGCCCGGTAAAAAAACAAGTGGTACAATGGCAAAAGGCCGATGTTTTTAATCCGGCAGCGGTTGTAAGAAACAACAAAGTATATGTGTTGTTCCGGGCAGAAGATGTTCCCGGCGTAGGTATAGGCATGCGTACATCCAGAATTGGTATTGCTATAAGTGAAGATGGTATTCATTTTAAAAAAAACCGGGAACCGGTTTTATATCCGGATAGCAGTGCCTTTATTAAATATGATTATCCGGGTGGTTGTGAAGACCCAAGGATTGTTGAAACTGAAAAAGGAAATTATATTTTACTGTACACCAGCTGGAACCGGGATGTGGCAAGGTTAAGTGTTGCAACTTCCCTCAATTTATTGAATTGGAAAAAACAGGGGCCCGCATTTTTAAAAGCCTATAATGGAAAGTATTTAAATACCTGGAGCAAATCAGGCTCAATCGTAACAAAAAAAATAAATGGTAAATTTATTGCTGCAAAAATCAATGGAAAATACTGGATGTATTGGGGCGAAGGGCCTGTTTATTTAGCAACATCTGCTGACTTAATTAACTGGAATCCGGTAACCGATTCAAAAACAGAATTAGTTCCTGTACTTACAGCAAGAAAAAAAATGTTCGACAGTCAGATCGTAGAACCCGGGCCCCCGGCCATCCTTACCGAAAAAGGAATTGTTTTATTGTACAATGGAAAGAATGCAGAAAACGAAGATGCAGACCCGAACCTGGCAAAAGGAATTTATTGTGGTGGCCAGGCCCTGTTTGATGCAAAGCATCCCGAAAAATTAATTGACAGGTGCAGTACTTATTTTATTAAACCTGATTTACCGCATGAAATAAAGGGTCAATATACTTCGGGCACAACATTTATTGAAGGGCTGGTGTATTTTAAAAATCAATATTTTTTATATTACGGTACTGCTGACAGTATGGTGGGTGTAGCTGTAAAAAAATAGTCTTGACTAACTTTGCCAAAGTTTAAAACTTTGGCAAAGTTTGAATAATTAGGTAAGTTTAAATAAATTCAGGCTATGGCACCCGGAGAAAAATATCACCTGTTTAATCATGCTAATGGCAAAGAAAATATTTTTATAGAGCAAAAAAATTATATTTTTTTCTTAACAAAACTGACTCAGCACCTTCTACCTGTTTCTAAACTTTTCGGTTATTGTCTTATGCCAAATCATTTTCATTTAGTTTTGGAAATACGTAGCGAAGAAGAACTTCTATTACTTTGGCAAAAGCCAGATGCTAAAAACAAACCAACGGCTAAAGAACTGGAACTTAAAATCAGTAAAGTATTTGCCAATTTATTCAGCAGCTATACCCAGGCTTTTAATAAAGTTTACAATAGAAAAGGCAGCCTTTTTATACCAAGTATGAAGATGGAAGAAATTAAAGATGATATTTACTTTTGTAAAGTAATACATTACACACATGCAAATCCGGTTCACCATGGTTTTACCAAAAAGATGGAAGATTGGCCACACAGTTCTTATAAAATATTTTTTAGTACAAGCCGAACAAAATTAGAAAGAGAATATGTACTTGATATGTTTGGAGGATTGAATGCTTTTATAAAATATCATCAACAACCGATTGATTTAAAAAATAAATTTTTAGAATAACAAAACTTTGCCAAAGTTTAAAACTTTGGCAAAGTTCTCAACCACAATGAAACATACTTTTATTTGCATCGATGCCCACACCTGTGGTAATCCCGTAAGGCTTGTAAAAGAAGGCGGGCCCGAACTTACAGGTAGTAACATGAGTGAAAAACGCCAGCATTTTTTAAAAGAATACGACTGGATACGCAAAGGACTCATGTTTGAACCCCGTGGTCACGACATGATGAGTGGCAGTATTTTATACCCGCCACATGATCCGCAAAACGATGTAGCTGTTTTATTTATTGAAACCAGTGGTTGCCTCCCTATGTGCGGACATGGAACCATCGGCACCATTACCATTGCCATTGAAGAAGGTTTGATAAAACCAAAAACACCGGGCCTTGTAAGAATGGAAGCACCGGCTGGATTGGTTTTAATTTCTTACACTGAAGTTGGTGGTAAAATAAAATCAGTCAGACTTACCAATGTTCCATCTTATTTAGCCGAAACAGCATTAACAATTAATTGTCCCGAACTTGGTGAACTGATTGTAGATGTTTCCTATGGTGGAAATTTTTATGCCATTGTAGATGTGCAGAAAAATTTTAAAGGCCTGGAACATCACACTGCGGATAAATTAATAAGCTGGAGCAGAGAATTGCGAAACCGCATCAATGATAAATATGTTTT
>JANMWP010000385.1:0-6241 GCA_031394065.1 Chitinophagaceae bacterium | reverse complement strand
GTATAAAAGAAAATTAGTTTCTTCGGTCTTTATTTTATTATCAATTTCTTTTAAAGCTGCATCAGTACTATCTAATTTTGGCTGTGTTTCTTTTAATAAAATCTGATACTCCGCATCCAGTTTCTGATATTCATTGCGTTTGGCAATGGCAATATCTTTAATGCCTACTTTACCCGAGCCGCCGCTGCCATCGGTTTCGGCTAAAAAATTATTTCTTGCTTTACCTACTGCATCATACTTTAATTCAAGTTCAGATTTTAATGCAGTGTTTTGTTGTATCAATGCCTCTTTGGGCAGTTTATAAAGTGTTGCCAATTCCTCCTGCTTCTTCATTTTCTTTTTTTCATTGTCAAGCGATGTTTGCAGTTTTATTTCCTTATCAAACATATACAACACGGCAGGCTGTGCCATAAAAGTACCGATGGTAAGGGCCAGTAAACCCCTGAATAAAAGTGGTGCCAATCTTTGTTTATTAAATTTTGTGATGCCTTTTATTAATGCCCGGTCGATGGTAAGAATAATAAAACCCATAAACAGCCCCAATGCAATGGCAAGAAAAATGGAGTCAACAAATGTGCTGAAAAAATAGGTCCAGGTAAAAGTTGCAAAAGCCCAGGTTGCCAAAACAGTCATGCCAATGATCTTATACCGGTTTCTGTCGACAACCGAATCCACTAAAATTTCTTTTTCGGCGGTTGATAACCACCATAAAAATCCGGTGAATTGTGTAGGTGTATAGGTTTCCCGTTGGGAAACAGCAATGTTCTTTTCCATAAAATGAAATAATTAGATGCTTAAATAAGAATCAATAGTGGAGCTGAGTTGAAGACTTGCAAAATAGCTATTCTTTTGTGTATAAACGGCCTCTAGATTCAGTTATTTTACAAATGGCTGTACATTAACAGTTTATTACAAAAGCCAATTAAACCCGGCTTGTAAAAACCCCTCTTATTATATATCTTTGCAGCCATTTTATAAATGGGCATTTTTTACTAATAATAAAGCAATATGAAGCAAATTTTAAGTGTGGTTGTGTTTATGCTGGGAATGGTTTTTACTATACAGGCGCAGGCTCCAAAAGGCATGGGTTTCAGCGATCCAAATGCAAAAAAAATACTGGATGCAGTTAGCGCCAAATTCAAGAGTTTTAAATCGGTACAATCTAAATTTGCCTTAAAAATAGAAAATGCTGCCAATAAATTAATGGGCAATAAAAGTGGTACTGTTTACATGAAAGGTACCAAGTACCGCATACAGGTTTCGGGTCAGGATATTTTTTGCGACGGAAGCAATGTATGGACGGTAGATGCGGCAGCAAAAGAAATAACACTTACCAAACTGGACCCTTCCAATAACACCATTACTCCCCAAAAATTGTTTACCAATTTTTATGATAAAGATTTTTTATACAAATTAAACAGCGATGTTAAAGGTGTTCAGGAGATTGAATTAACGCCTATTGATAAATCGAAGTTGTTTCATAAAGTACTTGTTTTTATCAATAAAGCCACACAAACAATCACATCAACCAAAGTATTTGAAAAAGCAGGAAACCGTTATACCTATACAGTGAGCGGAATGAATACCAATACTGTTATTCCAGATGCGACCTTTGCTTTTATCCAGAAAAATTATCCGGGAATGGAATTGGTGGATTTGAGATAAATGCAGCCTCACCCCAATGAGCTACGCTCGTTCCCTTCGCTTTGCTCGTGAACTCCCGAGGAGAGGGAACTGGAAGGGGTAGTTTTTAAAATTTAAACCCTTCTTTTGAGTTAAGAAATCTTGATGTAGATTATTTATTTTCCGCTTAGTTCTACATTATTTCCCTCCCCCCTGGGGAGGATAGGAGGGGCTCCCCCAACGGTAAGATTCATTTTGTAATCCAGCTAAATCAATAACCCGGTCAACAACTGTAGCAGCCACTTCTTCAATAGTAGTTGGTTTACTGTAAAAAGACGGCGTTGCCGGGCAAATAATTCCACCCGCTAGGGTAATGGTTTCCATATTGCGGATATGAATGAGATTATAGGGCGTATCTCTTACCACACAAATCAGTTTTCTTCTTTCTTTTAAAATTACATCGGCTGCACGGCTTATCAAATCATTGGATATGCCCGAAGCAATGCGGCCCAAAGTGCCCATACTGCAGGGAATAATGATCATCGTATCGTATTGGCCCGACCCGGAAGCAAACGGTGCATGAAAATCCTGTTGCGAAAAATGACGCAGTTTTTCATTTGTATAATGATCATTATCCAGTTCAATTTTCCAAACTTCTTTGGCATTTTCAGTCATCACCAGGCTCAGTTCATCCAGCTGATTAGTAAGCTGCTGAAGCTTCTTAATCAATAAATCAGCATAAATGGAACCACTGGCTCCGGTTACAGCTATCACAATTTTTCTTTTCATTTCGGCGTTTCTATTTATCTAAGCTACAAAACAAAATTATATGCAAATTGTTTTCCGCCTTTTATTAATAGCTGTAATACTGATTATTCTTATTGGCTTTTAATTTTTACGAAATACAGAATAAGCTGCATTAAGGGTTGTTTAATTTATTTTATTATCATTCAAAATTGTAATTTCCCAATTCAATTACCTGGATGACTGCACCAAAACTACAGCGAAGCTTAGGCTTATTTCAATCTACAGTTGTAAATATGATCGACATGGTGGGCATTGGCCCATTTGTAACCCTGCCCATTGTAATGGGTTTAATGGGTGGCATGTTTTTATATGCCTGGATAGCCGGTGCTGTGCTTTCTTTAATTGATGCGATGATCTGGAGTGAGTTGGGAGCCGCCTATCCGTTAGCCGGTGGTAGTTACAATTTTTTAAAAGAAGCTTATGGCAAAAACGGCATGGGCCGGATGATGAGCTTCCTGTATGTATGGCAAACTATTATTCAGGCGCCGCTGGTTGCAGCATCGGCTGCTATTGGGTTTTCGCAATATCTGGGTTATCTGGTGGCATTAAGTCCGATGGAACAAAAATTAGTTTCTGCATCGGTTATTGTTGTTGTTACTATTTTATTATATCGCAAAATTGACAGCATTGGTAAAATTGCCGTGCTGCTCTGGACCGGTGTAATATTAACTATTGGCTGGATCATCATTGGTGGCATTGCCCATGGCAATTTTTTACAGCCTTTAAAAGATATTAATACCGGTTTCAGCTGGGGCCAACTGGCATCATTTGCATTTGGGCAGGCCTGCATAAAATCCATTTACAGTTACCTGGGTTATTACAACGTTTGTCATTTGGGTGGAGAGATAAGAAACCCCGGCAAAAACATTCCACGCAGCATGTTTATTTCTGTTATTGGCATTGCCATTTTGTACATTGCCATGAATATGAGCGTAAGCAGTGTTATACCCTGGCAGGAAATAAAACACTGGCAGGATACCGGTATAAACACATTTGTAGTAAGCACTTTTATTGAAAGGCTTTATGGTTATACAGCTGCCAATACAATTACAGTGATGATATTGTGGGTGGCACTGGCTTCTTTGTTTGCAGTAATGCTTGGTTATTCAAGGGTGCCATATGCTGCGGCCATTGACGGTGCCTTTTTTAAAGTTTTTGGTAAGCTGCATCCCACAAAAAATTTCCCTTATGTTTCGTTGCTGGTAATTGCAGCATTTGGTTTTGCTTTCAGTTTGTTATTCAGGATGAGCGATGTTATCAGTGGTATTTTAGCCATGCGCATTATGGTGCAGTTTATTGGGCAGGCCGTTGGCGTGGTTATATTACGCAGGCGAAATGGCAGCACTCATCTGCCTTATAAAATGCCTTTGTATCCACTGCCGGTAATATTGGCAATTGCCATGTGGCTGTTTGTTTTTTATTCAACAGGCTTTGCTGTTATCAAATCTTTTTTAATTGTTTTTGGAACCGGTATTTTGGTGTATTTTATTTATGCAAAGCTACAGCACCAATGGCCGTATAAAACTGCTGATGAGGCAACCCTTACTGAAGAAATAGAAAAAAATGATGACTGATAATTAAAGCTCGGGCAAAAAATCTATTGTCGAAAACTTATTCTCTTCTAAATTTAATGCCATACAATAACTTCCATTCGTAACAACCAGGTACGGAACATTCAATGTTATATTATACCGTAAAACCTGGTCCAGCACCGATTTATCAAGTGGTACATTCATCTCTTTACATTCAATAATCATCCAGGGTTTTGAGTTTCTATCATACACCACCACATCAAAACGCTTTTTCAGTTCTCCAAGCTTTATCTCTTTTTCAATGGCAATTAAAGATGCCGGATATTTTTTTATCTGGGTAAGATATTGCAGAAAATTCTGCCGCACCCACTCTTCGGGAGTAAGCAGTACCCAACGTTTTCGAAATTCATCAAAAATAAATTCCTTGCCCCCTTCATCTTTTATTTTAGGTTGATATGGCGGGTATTCAATTTTAATCATATGCTTTAAAACAGCCGTCGGCTAAGAATTTTGTATCTTTAATATTATATAGAATTTAACTGAAAGATATGAAGACAAAAGAAGAAATAGTAAACAACTGGTTACCGAGATACACCGGTGAAAAATTAGAAAATTTTGGCGAATACATTTTACTCACCAATTTCAGCAATTATGTAAATATGTTTGCCCAATGGAATAATGTACAAATTGTGGGTACCGACAGACCCATGCAATGTGCCACTTCGGATAATATTACCATTATAAACTTTGGTATGGGCAGCCCCGGCGCTGCAACGGTAATGGATCTTTTAACAGCAATAGAACCTAAAGCAGTTTTGTTTTTGGGCAAGTGTGGCGGTTTGAAAAAAAGAAATAAGATTGGTGACTTGATACTTCCCATTGCTGCCATCAGAGGTGAAGGTACCAGCAATGATTATTTTCCACCCGAAGTACCGGCCTTGCCTGCTTTTGCTTTGCAGAAAGCCATTTCAACCACCATCAGGGATTCTTCCTGCGATTACTGGACAGGTGTTTGTTATACCACCAACCGCCGTGTTTGGGAGCATGATGAGGTTTTTAAAGAGTACCTGCAGCAGGTTAGGGCTTATGCCATTGATATGGAAACTGCAACTATTTTTACGGTTGGTTTTTACAATAAAATTCCTACGGGTGCATTACTGCTGGTGAGTGACAGTCCCATGGTACCGGAAGGTGTTAAGACAGAAGAAAGCGATAAAAAAGTTACTACTGAATTTGTTGAACGGCATTTAAAAATTGGTATTGATTCTTTAAAGCAATTAATCAATGACGGGTTAACGGTAAGGCATCTGAAGTTTTAAGCATCAGGAATGATTCCACTACTCTCCATAAAAAATCTTAGCATTCAATTTAAAAATGAAGCTGAATTAAACACTGCTGTCAGCAACAATTCATTTGAGGTAGCACCCGGCGAACTGGTTGCCATTGTTGGGGAAAGTGGCTCCGGTAAATCTGTAACAGCCTTATCCATTTTACAATTATTACCAAAGCAAACTGTTATTACCGGTGAGATTTTATTTAATGAAGCCGAACAGGTTGACTTGTTAAAATTAAAAGATAAAAAAATAACAGAGATACGTGGTAATAAAATTGCCATGATCTTTCAGGAGCCGATGACCTCTTTAAACCCGGTTTTTACCTGTGGTTACCAGGTAATGGAAGCCATCCGGTTACATCAAAAAGTATCAAAGGAAACAGCCAGGCAAAAAGCCATTGAACTTTTTGAAAAAGTAAAATTGCCCGAGCCGGAAAGTTTAATCAACCGCTATCCACATGAGCTCAGCGGCGGACAAAAGCAACGGGTGATGATTGCCATGGCCATGAGTTGCAACCCTGCCCTTTTAATTGCCGATGAGCCCACAACTGCACTGGATGTAACCGTACAAAAAACAATACTGGAACTCATTAAATCTTTGCAACAGCAAAACAACATGGGTGTAATTTTTATTACGCATGATTTTAGTGTTGTAGCCGATATTGCCGATAAAATTCTGGTGATGTATAAGGGTGAAATTGTTGAACAAGGCAAAGCCAGCGATATTTTGCTTTCGCCGCAACATCCATATACCAAGGCATTACTGGCCTGCAGGCCTGCAGGAAAAACAAAAGGTAAGCGGTTACCTGTAGTAAGTGATTTTATCGAAGAAACTCAAGCTTCAAGCTTCAAGCCACAAGAGGCAGATCATGATTTCAACAGCCTGCCTGATTTGGTAAACAAACCACAAACCACAATTCTTGAAGTACAAAATCTGCAGGTTCAT
>JANMWP010000057.1:0-2613 GCA_031394065.1 Chitinophagaceae bacterium | reverse complement strand
TTGATTACTTTAACACAGGTTGGCAGCCTGTTACAGCGCCACGGCCTAAGCCGTGATTATGTTGGCTATGATGAAATGGGCTCCAATATAAAGCTGGCCGTAATTGCCAGCGAGGACCAGCTTTATCCTGATCACGACGGCTTTGATTTGAAGGCGATAAAACTTGCGATGAAGTATAATAAACGGCACCCCAACAAAGTGAGGGGAGCCAGCACCATCAGCCAGCAGGTTGCAAAAAATATTTTTTTATACCAGGGTGGCGGGTTTTTAAGAAAGGGCATTGAAGTATTTTTTACATTCTCTATTGAAGGGCTTTGGACAAAGCGAACCATATTGGAACGCTATTTAAATGTAGCTGAAATGGGCTCTGGTATTTTTGGCGTGCAGGCTGCGGCAAAAAAATATTTTAATAAAAATGCCAAAGACTTAACGGCTGCCGAAGCCGCACAAATTGCAGCCTGCCTGCCAAACCCCAAACGGTTTACGGTAAAACCACTGAGCGGTTATGTTGCGGCCCGCTATGGAAATATAATGCGGCAAATGAGTAATTTATCAGGAGATCCGGATGTTCAGGAAATAATAAAATAAGGCTTACAGCTTATCTACAGCGCTGATTGCTTTCTCCAATCGCTGTTCATAATTTCCGCTAATATCAACCCAGGGTACATTTTGATTAACGAGAATATCTTTATAGTAATGATATAGTTTTTTCCGGCTAATCAAATCCGGGTATTCCCTCAACTTATCTTTAACCCAGGGCAGGTCAATATTGCAGAGTAAATACAAATCGTATTTTCTTTCAGCAATGCGGTTCAATATCCAGTGATGGCATTTTTCAAAAACAAATTCGCACCATACTTTCATTACGTACATATCGGTATCGATGAAGATTTCCGATTTTAGATTTCCGGCTTTAGATCTGTTTGCAGCCTCCCAACTCCTAACTCCTGACTCCTCACTTGCAACTTGCCCTTTGGCAATTTCTAACAAATTTTCAAAAGTATAAGTCGTGCCATTTTTTAAAAGATATTCCCTGGCATATTCTTCTACCCAAACAGTTTGATAATGTGCAGCAAGCTGTTTGCACAAACTGCTTTTTCCGGTTGATTCGGGGCCGATGATGACAATTTTTTTAACCATTTTTGTTTTTGTAACGGTTTAAATCAATGATAAAACTAACAACAAAAACAGTTAGCATAATAAAGCGAAACCATTTTCTGAAGGGGTCTGTAGTTGGCATGGCAAAAATTACCAGCGTAAACAGGATTATTAAAACCGCTTTAATAATGAGCCAGAACTTTCTATTTCCCATACCATAAAGGTTTTGCTTTTAAAACTTTTTTATGAACCGGGCAATCTGTATCATGTGCACCGGGTATATAACCGGCACTCATAATAAACTCGTTCACTATTTCGCCGCCGGTAAATTTAAAAGTAGTTTTAAAAAGTTTTGTCCACTCTTCTTTTGTTTTTGGGTGATGATTCGCCAGCCATTTTTTAAAAGAACCAAATTCTTTTTGCAGGGCAAGTATTGTTTTTGCATTTTCAATAGCTGCATTTATTTTAAGCCGGTTGCGTATGATGCCGGCATCGTTCATCAATCGTTCAAAATCTTTTTCTTTATAGGCGGCCACTTTTTTAATATCGAAATTATGGTAAGCTTTTCTAAAACTTTCCTGTTTGTTTAAGATAGTGGTCCAGCTGAGGCCGGCCTGGTTTATCTCCAGTATCAAGCGGCAAAACAATTCATTATCATCATCTATGGGAAACCCATATTGTGTATCATGATAAATTTTGTGAACGGATTGCTCGCCCGGTTTTAATGTGCTGATAAATTTACAGTAACTCATGTTTTATTTGTTTTGCCTGTCCGTTTGACAGACGGGCTTTTTTCATCCATTCCAATAATCCAAATACAGCCATTACCAATAACACCACATAATATACACTGGTAAAAACATAATGCTTAACAAAGTACAGCGGAATGGATGCAATATTGGTTGCAATCCACCAGTACCAGCTTTCTACTTTCTTTTTTGTCATCAGCCACATGCCGGTAAATGCAGTTGCAGATGCAAAAGCATCGGCCCAGGGAATAACGCCGTCGAAAAAAGCAGATTTAAAATAAGTGAGTGCTGTAAAAATGCTGATGTAAAAAAACAAGAAGAAAGCAATTTGCTGCAGCCAACTTTTTTTATCGGAGTAAGTAATGTGCAACGTAATTTCTTTTCGCTGGTCTTTCCTCGTCCACATGTACCAACCCGAAATACTCATGACGGTATAATAAAAATTTACAGTGGCTTCGCCCAGCAAATGCTGCTTAGCACTTAAATAAATGTAGATGATGGTATTGATCAATCCAACCGGGTAAACCAAAATATTTTCGGCACGGGAATACCATACACTTGCAATGCCGGAAAATACGGCAACATACTCCCACCATGTAGTGTGAGACATGTCTGCAATAAACTGTTGATAAATTTCGGCTAAGCTCACTTGGTTTAATTGGTTGGTATTTGATTTCGATAAAATCTGAAAGGCCGAAGATAACGGATTCCTTTGTTGCTTTGAAAACGTGTGCCAATTTGTGCCCACTCTCCTTTTTTATTATAT
>JANMWP010000048.1:0-8426 GCA_031394065.1 Chitinophagaceae bacterium | reverse complement strand
TAATTTTAAAGTCAAAAATTATTCTTTTGAATAATTTTCAGTATTGAGGAAAATGCCTTTTCATCGGTTTAATATACCGGGGATTTTAAAACCGCCCATACAGAATAGTTGCAAATGGCCGCTGCCGGTTGCATTTAATGGTTTTTTCATCATTACACCAGGTACGGCCTGCCTTGGTTTCAGTTTGTTGTTTTGTTTGCTCAAAAACATTATCCCACTTAACATTGCTTTTTGCAAAGCCCAAATTTATTTCCAATGCATTTCTGAAAAATGTTGAAAAGTAACCGCCGAAATCTGCGTTACTGATTGCCAGTTGATATGGCGATGCTGCTGCAGCCAATATCGTTGTTGGCATTGCATTCAAAAATAAATCGCGGCAGTTTTGGGTACTCCAGTTCATACCAAATCCTCCTTTTTTGCCTGCCAGTGCCGGCTCTTTCACCATCGGGTTGTATTTGGTTATGGTATCGTTACAACATTCGCCAAAAATCAGGTTAAGCCTTGCGCCCTTGCCTCGTATCATTACCAGAATATCCTCTGTACTTAAGGAATTTTCCTGGTACCTTTTAAACCTGTCAGCAACCACATCCCGCAAATCAATATAGGGCCCTGGCTTGCCATCTTTAGGCATTCTGAAACCATGGCCGGCATAATAAAAAACAACGATGTCGTTTGGTCCGGGCGTTAAAAAATTATTTATTTTATTTAATACCATTTCTTTATTGAAATTTTTGCCGGTAACCGTATCATAAATAAATGCACTGATGCCAAGGAATTCTTTTATTTTTCGGAAGAAGCTGATGGTTTCATACATACCTTTTCTGTCGGCTACACCAATCTCAGGATCGGTTACATTGCAAACAAACAGTAAATAAAGTTTAGTGTTTTGTTCGCTGGTGGTTAAAGCTTTAGGGTTATTGGTTACAAACTGGCTTCTGTAAAAGGGTTCATATACCTTAAAGTAAGTAAGCACAAATTCTTTTGTAAGGTCTTTCTGATTAATGTTCGAAATGCTGCTGAATTTAATCAGGTCGGTTTTACAATCTGCAGGGGTATTGGTAACACCGGCCGGTTCGTATAAACCTGAAACAGGCTCCTTTTTAAAGCATAAATATCCCGGAAGATTAACTCCTGAATTTTTACTTTCGATAAACTTTGGATTTTGAAGCTTATAATATATCCTGTCGCCGTTATTGCAGCCTGCATTATTTTCTATAATTTCTTCTTTAACATCAAAATCAGCTAGAACAGTATCAGGTGTGGCAGTAAACTTTAGTCTTACTTTACCGGTTCCATCATTATTATCAATAAAAAATGCTTTATAGCCAATAGCGGTTTGGTTATTTAACCAGGTGAAGGAAAATTCATAAATAGTTTGAGCACGTAATGAAATAACGGTTACTAAAAGGGAAAATATTACTACAAGTATTTTTTTCATATATCCAATTTTAAAACAAATTACTTAAAACTATTCAAAATATTTTGCCCGATGTTTGATACTTTGAAATTTTAATTGTAAACTTATACTCTAAAACCTTAAACAATGATTAAACAAAACAAAACCAGACTGCAATTTATGCTTGGCGGAATTTTAATGTTAACTTTTGCTGTTGCCGGTTGCAACAACGATGGAGAGAAAAAAGAAGCTGCAAAGGATAGTATTGTAGTAACAACACCACCACCGCCACCAGCTGTTAGAGATTCAAATGACACAATGGAACCTGTTACAGGAAAAAAAGCTCCAGGATCTGATGTTAAGCCTCAGTAATTTTTTTAATTATTTTGGTTCGTTTCATTTTAAGTTTATTACCGGCAAATAAAGGCCGGTTTTTTGTTAACCATTGTATCAACAGGCTCTCAACCCGGTGATGGGTAGGAATAAGCAAGGCTGCTATTGAAACAAAGATTAACATTTCATAAACCGGCGTATGATGGGTAATTTCTGCTACATAAGGATGAAGGAGGAGGGTTAAATATTCAAATAAAATCAGCAAAGAAAGAACTCCAGATATTTTAATTAACCTGGCGTGCAGTCTTATCCTGCTTAATAAAAGGGTAAATATAAAAAACCCCGGAATAAATATAGCAATAAACAACAATTGTAATTGCTGTTTTCTTTCCTTTTTTGCAATCTCTAAATTTTCTGCAATTTCCAGCTGTCTTACCTGTTCATTGCTTGAAAGTACCTGCGATTCCCGTATCCTGCTTTTACTGTTAATGCTATCATTTAAATTCTGTACATAATTCAGATAAAAGAAAGAGCTGTCAATATTCTTTTCATCATTAAAATGGGCCGATAGAAATTTAGCTCCCTCAAGCTCCCTGGGTAAAAAACCATCTTTTTCGGCAATAGTAAATGATTGTCGTGCATAAAACAGGGCAGAATCTCTTTGTTTCAAATTTTTAAGCAAAGTGGCGAGTCCAAGATATGCTTCACAAAGCAGGTCATCATCTTCAGCTTCTTTTAAATAAACGATACCGCTTTTATAATTGGCCATCGCTAAAAGATACTGTTCTGTTTTTAAATAAGTATTTCCTAACCCAATCATCGACATGCCTTCGAAATAGTTGTTTTTTGTTTGCCGGGCAATATTGAGCGATTTATTAAAATAATTGAAGGCTGAATCATTCATATTTAACTTGTCGTAAGCATCGCCGATATTTAAAGCTATTTTATATTTCACTTCATCAACACTATCAAGCTGCTTAATAACTGAATCGGCTTTATAGTAATAGGTTAGTGCCTTTTTATATTCTTCCTGGTTAACATAAACAAATCCAATATTAGTTAGTACACCTGCAAAACTCTTTTGATTTTTTGTTTTTTCAACCAGCTTTAGTCTTTTTAAATTATACTCCAGCGCAAGCGGAAAATTGCCAATTAACCTGAAAATAATTGCCATTGTACCTAAACTCTTTGACTGGCCATCCGTGTATTTTTTATTTTTAGCCAGTGAAAGTGCTTCACTTGATATTTTTAATGCTTTTTCCGGATCATTAACCCGCAATTCATAACCGATATCACACATTAGTTTAACCCTGTTTGTATCAGTTTTTTCTTTATCAAGTAACCGATAGAGGCTGTCAGCAATATTTTTTTGTGCTAACAGGCTATGTGGCATACAGAAAAGAAAAAATAAAATTAATCTCCAATTCATATAGTTAATTATGAGGTTGAATAAACCAATACTTAAAAGTAATCATTCTATGGGTTATCAAAGTAACTGATTGCAGTAATTTATTTCAAAATAATTTTGAAAGCATTTTACTGCATTGTTTTTTCATAATATCGTAATTCATAAACCAGCAAATACTTAAAGAGGTAAAGACTGTTTTCATGTACCTTGCACAATTAATTTTCAACTTATGATCAATATATTGGCTCAGCTATTGGGATATTTTGCCTTCCTTTTTTTAGCCGTTTCACTTTGGGTTTCTAATGATATTAAATTCAGGTGGATTAACAGTCTGGGCTGCCTTTCCTTTGTTTTTTATGGTATTTTAATACACGCTTTTCCTATCGTTTTAACCAATTCGGTTTTATTGGCTATTAATAGCTATTTTCTTTTTAAAATTTACCGCAAGCAGGAAAAATTTGAATTGGTTGAGTTTACTAAAGATGCAGCGCTTATTCCCAGGTTTCTTTCTTTTTATCAAAAAGATATACAGGCATATTTTCCGGATTTTATAATGGGAGAAAATAAAGAAGAAATAAAATTTGTGGTACTCCGGGATATTGTAGTGGCCAATATTTTTGTGGCAACAGTTGATACTGATGGAAATGCCTTTGTAAAAATAAATTACACAGTACCCAAATACCGGGATTATAAGGTTGGACGGTTTTTATTTGATGAAGGAAAAGAATTTTTACTCAGCAAGGGTATTAAACGGATTATATACCTGCAGGTAGATAACATGCAACATGAAAAATTTTTAAAAGTCGTGGGGTTTAAAAATGAAAATTATGAAAACAGGCGTTGTTTCGTAAAAGACATTTAATCTTCTTTCTAAATATCTATCCGATAAGTATCTTTCTCAAATCGTACAATTAACATTTGCGTACCCGAAGAACTAGATAAAATCATAAATCTTATTAACATTACAATAAGCACATACTAATTTACCGGGCCTTTCGTTTGTCTATTACTTAAGCAAAAGCAATGCATTAAGATAATCCGTTTTATTTATTTACATTTTAATTTATACCTGCATGAAAATTCAGTTCATACCTTGTAAACAGCTGTTTACTTCAATAGCAGCCTGTCTGCTGCTGGCGAATAGCAGCTTTGCTCAAAAAAATGGCATTTTGCCTTTAACCGGAATGAAATTTTTTAATGAAGGGATTGCAGCAACTTCTATTGATATTAAAATTGATGGAGCCCAGCTGCTGAGCAACAGGATACCATTAAACAAAGAGATTGAGATACGGCTTTTGCAGCCAGCCGGTTTTGCAACGGACAATAATAAAACAATGTTTGCCGGTGCCGAAGTAATTGTGTTATCACCCAGAGGTGAGGTTTTATTAAAGAATCCCAATGTGTTTTTAAAAAGCTATTCAAATGGTTTTTATGCAAAGGATTTAAATAATTTCAGTATTAAATTGGGGATTGGGACCGATTTAATGAGAGGTAATTTCAGCGGATTATTAAAAGTGAGATTATATGATTTGAAAGGCAAAAACCAGCTACGACTTGAAATACCGGTGAGTTTTGCCAAACCGGGTGAACCATTGCAGGTTTCAAAAAGTGCAAAAAATATAAAATCAAATACGGGTGTATATGGCATGATTAATGGCTTGCAGGCTAAAGACATGCTGGTTAATGTAGATACCACGATAAAAGTATCTCCTAAAATGGCGTACACCAGTATGGATATTTCAAATATTGAAGGCTCCAGTTTATCTGAAATTTTTCAGGGAAAGGAAAGTTTTTGGGTGTACGACAGTGAATTGAATGAAGTTAAGATTACAGATATTCTTTTAAAAAAAGTAAAAGGTGCAATGGAAAACAATACCGTTAATTGTACTTTAAAAATACCATATCGCTTAAAATCTAATTACGCCAAACTATATACAGTACGTTACAGGTGGGAGAGTGCAGATAAAAGCCAGGTAATTGATGTTGTTGTAAAAAATTAATACCGGTTATGATATTAAAAAAGCCTTTTGAATTTCAAAAGGCCTTTTAATGCGCTAAGGTTATTGTTCATCTATCTAGTCTGAAGGATTACTTACATTTATTGATAAAGTCAAGTATTTCGAAAACAGATATAGTTTTTGCATCCTGGTAATTATGATATTGTTCGGCAACCAGGTCAACTGAGCAATCGCAATACTTATGTGCTTTTTCGCTGCCGATGAGTGTACTCGCTTTATCCTCACAATTAGATACAAATTCTTTTATCTCCCGGTTAAGCCAGTATTTGGCAGCAATACGGCCCACCGTTTTACACGAAACTGCTGCAATAATTACAATTACCGGTATTAAAATTTTGTACTGTTTCATTTGCTAATGATTTTAATACAATATATACAATTTTCAAAGGATACTTACCTGCACAGGATAAATTTAATTTTACAATTGGCTTTAATAAAATAAAAAACTCCTTTTTCTGTTTAGGTAAATGCAGTTAAACAGCTAAATAAGTTTATTTTTTAAACAGGTAAAAATACCAGGTAAAAAACTAAGCCAGCTTTAGTTATCAACAGTTTAATACTCTTGGTATATTTTTTGCAAAATATTTACACTAAAATCTAAGATTATGAGAACCATTACATACCTGGCAGTTAGCTGTCTCACTCTCCTGTTTGTTGCACTTGTTCTGGTTATTGTACTTTTTGTAAAGCAATCCTGAAAAACAGAAATTTAATTTCAGCTACCCGTTTTTTGCAAATTACTGAGTGCTTAATATTCCTGTTTATCAAAGGCTTAGATAATAATTTTATCCCCATGTAATAATTATCCTTTTTTTTCGTTTTAGATAAAACCACAAACCAATGAAAACATCCATTTCAGCTTTAGCTGTGTTATTTAGCTGCACCATTTTACTTAATTCCTGTGCAGTCAGCAAAAATTCAATCGCTTTACAAAATCCCGAGTTTAAAAATCAAACTGATGCATCGCCCGGTTGTTTTGTGCAATTGAACGATGGCACCATCACACAGTTTACAACACTAAAACTTGTTACAGGTGTTTTAAGTACACCACATCTTTTGGGTGATGGTAAGGTTGTGATTAATGCAAAAGACATTATTGCATATCAAAATGAAAAACATTATGCGGTAACATCAAAGATACTAACAAGCAAAAAATCGGCTGCCGTTGCAGTTGAAACCTTACCCGGCTTTGCTGTTAAAGTACTATCAGGAAAAGTGAATGTGTATTGCCGAAAATATTACAACGGTGCTAACACAGCCGACGAATATTTTCTGCAAAATGGCAATGATGGTCATATTATTGCCTTTTCGAAAGATGTTTTAAAAAGTATGCTGAAAGAAGATACCAAAGCATTGGAATTTTTTAACAGCAAAACAAAAGTATCACCCCGGTCAAAAAAAATACTGACTGCTGTTGAAATGTATAATACCGGACAACTAATGACAAAAAATTAAACCTCAGTTTTAAATACCAATATTTGAAAAGGGAATTTAATCGAAGATTAAATTCCCTTTTTTATTTTATACACTTATCAGTTAAGAGAAGCATCAAATCCCGGAATTTTAAAATCAACCGTACTGTAATCTTTTACTTCATTGTATAAAGTATCCCGTTCAATAGGTTTACGGTTTACCTGTTTAATCAATGTTACCAGTTCTTCTGTACTCATAGCTGGTGTTTGTTCTTCGCTGCCTGCCATACTGTAAATTTTGGTACTGTCATCAATTGTACCGTCAATATCATTTACACCAAAAGACAGGCTTAACTGGGCATTCTGCCGGCCAAGCATGGGCCAATACGCTTTCAGGTGTGGAAAATTATCCAGGTAAATGCGGGCTATTGCATACAGGCGCATATCTTCTGTGGTAACCGATTCGGGCACATGACTCATGGCATTATCCCGGTTACGGAATTTTAATGGAATAAATGTGTTAAAGCCTCCGGTTTTATCCTGCAAGTCTCTCAATCGTTTCATGTGATCAATACGATGCTCATATTTTTCAATATGCCCATACAGCATGGTTGCATTGCTGTGCATACCTAAATGATGGGCAGCTTCATGAATAGCCAGCCAGCCATCAGCATCAACTTTATCTTCACAAATCTGTTTGCGTATTTCCGGATGAAAAATTTCGGCTCCACCACCCGGTAAACTATCCAGGCCGGCTTCATGCAGTTGCTTCATGCCTTCTTCAACAGTAAGTTTTGCTTTGCGAAACATATAATCAAGTTCAACTGCCGTAAATGCTTTTACATGCAGATCGGGCCGGTGTGTTTTTATCTTCTGCATCAGCTCAATAAAATAAGCCATGTTCATTTTTGGATGCACGCCACCAACAATATGTACTTCGGTAATGGGTTTGCCATCGTATGTTTTTACAATATCCAGCATCTGGTCAATACTTAGTTCCCAGCCTTCTTCCTTATGTGCATACAAACGTGAGTAGGAGCAAAATTCGCAACTGAACACGCAAACATTGGTAGGCTCAATATGAAAATTGCGGTTGAAATAGGTTCTGTCGCCATGCAGCCTTTCACGGATAAAATTTGCCAAAGCGCCAACAAAAGCAAGGCTGCCTTTTTCAAAAAGCAGCAGACATTCTTCATCGGTAATTCTTTCTTTATTTTTTACTTTTTGGGCAATGGATTTAAGGCCATTATCAGCAGTGGTGTTAATTAAAATATCTATAGAGTCTGTCATCACAAAAATTTTACAAATTTACAACGGAAAAGTCTTTGATTGATTAATTTTTACTGAATAACAAATCTTTAAAAAACAGGCTTAGTTCTTATGATTACACAGGAAATGTTTATCTTCCCAATGCTTTTAAAACCGTAAAATACTTAAACCTTCGATAGTGAATACCAAAATACTTGTTTCTGTTATCTTTTCATTTCTTGCATTAAAAACTTTGGGCCAGTCTTATAAGTTTCTCTATCACCTGGATAAAGATCTTAGCTCTACTTCACAAGAAAAAGCCATTATTATTGGCAAAGGCTATGAGAGCAACGGTAGGTTAATATTAGATTGTTTTCTTAAAACTACGGGCAAAATGATGCTCTCTGCCACTGTAAAAGATTCTTCCCTGAGTACGCTGCATGGCATGTTTAAAACTTATTATGATGACATGAAGATAGAATCGGCAGGGAATTATTTTGAAAATGATATGGAAGAGAAATCAAGTAAGTAAGTTTTATTTAGTTGCATTGATACAAAAAAGAAATTCGATTTTTACATCCTGAAATAATGAAGCTACTCCTTTCTGTTTC
>JANMWP010000030.1:0-2994 GCA_031394065.1 Chitinophagaceae bacterium | reverse complement strand
TATATCATCGGCCAGGTAATTACCCAACGTGTACGGAATAACAAAATAACCATCAGCAAGGCCCTGCATCAATGCACTGGCACCAAGCCTGTTTGCACCATGATCGCTGAAGTTTGCTTCTCCTAAACAATATAAACCATCAACCGTAGTTTTTAATTCGTAATCAACCCACAAACCACCCATGGTGTAATGCACCGCAGGATAAATACGCATCGGCATTTCATAAGGATTTTCTCCGGTTATCTTTTCATACATTTCAAACAGGTTGCCGTATTTTTCTTCCACAACTGCCTTACCTAATTGTATTATTGAATGATCTTCTGCATTTTCGTTTCCGGTTTTTCCTGCTTCAATTTTACCGTATCTAACAATAGCATCTTTAAAATCAAGATAAACTGCCAATTTGGTTGTTCCTACACCAAAACCCTCATCACACCTTTCTTTTGCTGCTCTTGAAGCAACATCACGTGGCACCAGGTTTCCAAATGCCGGATAACGACGTTCTAAATAATAATCTCTTTCTTCTTCCGGTATATCAACTGCTTTGCGGTTATCGTCTTTTTGTTTAGGCACCCAAATTCTTCCATCATTGCGTAAACTTTCGCTCATCAGCGTTAATTTACTTTGATAATCGCCGCTTACCGGAATACAGGTTGGATGAATTTGTGTAAAACATGGGTTGCCGAAGTATGCCCCTTGCTTATGTGCCTTCCAGGCTGCAGTAACATTACTGCCCATCGCATTGGTGCTTAAATAAAATACGTTTCCATATCCACCGGTGCACAATAAAACAGCATGTCCAAAATGCCTTTCTAAATTTCCGCTAACCAAATCCCTGGCAATAATTCCTCTTGCTTTGTCATCTATCTTTACAATATCCAGCATTTCGTGCCGGGTGTACATGGTTACATTACCAAGCGCCACCTGTCTTTCTAAAGCACTGTAAGCGCCCAATAATAATTGCTGACCGGTTTGTCCGGCTGCGTAAAATGTACGCTGTACCTGCGTACCACCAAAACTACGATTGCTTAATAAGCCCCCATATTCTCTTGCAAAAGGAACACCTTGTGCCACACATTGATCAATGATGGCTGCACTCACTTCGGCCAGGCGGTGTACGTTAGCTTCTCTTGCACGGTAATCGCCACCTTTTACGGTATCATAAAATAAACGGAAAACAGAGTCCCCATCGTTCTGGTAATTTTTTGCAGCATTGATACCACCCTGTGCTGCTATGCTATGTGCCCGGCGTGGACTATCCTGGAAACAAAATGCTTTTACTTTATAACCCATTTCGCCCAAAGATGCTGCTGCAGAGGCTCCCGCCAAACCCGTACCCACAACAATTATTTCCAGTTTACGCTTGTTGGCAGGATTAACGAGTTTTACATGGCCCTTGTAATCGGTCCATTTTTTATCCATTTCGCCTTGTGGTATTTTTGAATCTAAAGACATTGTGATAGTTGATTAGTTATTTGTTATCAGTTAATTGATCCAACCTAAATAAAATGCAACAGGCATTAAGGCAAATAATATACAAACGATAATTGAGTAACCTACGCCAATGGTTTTAATGATTGGTGTGTACCTTTTATGGTTTATACCCAATGTTTGAAAGGCGCTTTGAAAACCATGCAGTAAATGCCAGAACAAAGAAATAACACCCAAAACATAAATAACCACAACCCACCAGGTTTGAAACTCTTCTTTCATTTCATTAAACAGGTTGTAGCTGGCATCATTTACTCCGCCATCTGCATACAATGCTATTTTTGTGTTCAGAAAAAATTTAGAAATATGAATAATAAGAAAAAATAACAACAGTGTACCCAGTAAGCCCATAGACCGGCTGTACCATTTGCTGTTTTTACCGGCTGCATTAACCGAGTACTTTACAGGCCGGGCAGCACTGTTTTTTTTCCATAATAAAAGGCCCTGTATAATATGAAGAATTAGACCGGCAAATAATCCAATCTCCATAATGCGGATTAACCAGTTATGGCTCATAAAATGCGCTGCAGTATTGAATGTTTCGCCGCCATCATTAACAAAAATGCAGGAATTAACGCCAACATGCACAACTAAAAAAGTAATTAAAAAAAGACCCGTAAGGCCCATGATTAATTTCTTACCAATTGAGGAAGTGAAAAAATGTTTCCAGGTCATATTGAAAGAGTTAGAGTTTAATTTGGATTACAAAAATACGACAGGATAAGGCAAAAACAGTAATTAAGTAAAACTTTTCTACTAAGTCAGATTTAAAAATACTATCCGTTTAATCTTTTTATCATTACATCATCTATCTGTTCAAAAACAATTTCTGGTTTTAAGGTACGCCATTGGGGGAAATGCATCAGTTCGATGTAATTATTCAACCTTGCCTGTACAAAATCATATTGGCTTTGTTGAGGCATATCCAGTATTACAACCCATCCGCAGCTATCTTCCAGCTGCTCCCGCCAATCCTGATAATAACTGTCGTCGCTGCTGTGAAAATTCAAAACATTTTCTGCAATGAGTATAAATTTTGTTATGCCCTTTGTCTGCATATTATCGGTTATGTCCCTTCGCAATGTCATGATATCATTTTCAATGGCATCATTCCATTCGCCCAGTAATTCTAAAATGGCAAAGTTTTGTTCATAATCAACAAACAAAATTTTCATGTATAATGTTCGTGAACCAAAATCATCCCATTGTGGGTGTATATAATAATTATAAACCGTGTTGGAGAATTCAAATTCGCTGTATTGGCGACGGTAAAATGGTGAAAGTGGGTCTTCTTCGGCTGCATATAAGTGTCGCCAGTTGTAATATGGTTCTATATTCTGCAAGTAAAAATCTTTTATCTTGTTAGTTCTACTTGCAAATTTCCGATAATTGAGTGAATTTGTTTTAAGTAATATTTCTTGAGTGGCCTTTTTAAAAATGGCTTTATCCTGGCTTTCCTGACAATTTTTCCTTTGATATCACTTGATAAGAGCTTACCATTTC
>JANMWP010000701.1:0-2121 GCA_031394065.1 Chitinophagaceae bacterium | reverse complement strand
TATAAAACTGCTGGCTTCAATAAAATTATGATACTGTAATCTTTCTTTGTTTTTTTGTGCGATGGTGAGTGTGTTATTACAAATATCTCCAACTGCTACGATACCGTTTTGCAACATTTCGTCTTCGGCATCTTCTATTGCTTCCAGTATATCATGCTCTGCAAAATGCCGCTCATTCACCACTTTTAAAACAAAATCAACCAGTCCGGTATTTTTGGGTATATGGCCCTTCATGTGGCTAAGCTCTAGGTGGCAATGTGCATTGATAAAACCGGGGCAAAGTATTCCATTTAGTTTTTCAACATCATCCCCGCTTTCTTTTTCATCAATAATATCAACAATAACACCGGCTGCATCTGTAATTAATACCTGCTGCTGCAGAAATTGGTAGCCATTGAAGATTTTATCTGCTGAAAATTTTCTGTACAAAATGATTGGTTGATATATTGTAAATTTGCCGCCCATACATGGTCTGACGACCTCGTCTGACCATGTACAAGCAAAACACAATTAAAGCTCAGCAAAGGTATGCAGTACAAGAGTGCGACGCCAATGAAGTTTAATTATTGTTTGAAGCTGGGTACAAAAAATTTAATAAAACACAAATGTCTTCCGCCAGTTGGCGGAGATAGGAGTCAAGGTTCATTATGTTAGACAAATTAGATGCTATAAAAGGAAGATTCGACAACCTGGGGGTTGCACTTACCAATCCGGAGATTGTAAGCAACAACAAAAAATTTACAGCCACCAGTAAAGAATACCGCGGCCTGGAAAAAATTGTAAATGCCCGCAATGCCTATGTTAAGCTGCTTGATGATATTGAGTTTAACAAAGAAGTATTGAATGGCGATGATGAAGAAATGCGCAGTCTGGCCAAGCTGGAAATACCCGAAATGGAAGCAAAAAAAGAAGCGATGGAGAAAATGCTTCGCAATATGCTGATACCTAAAGACCCGTATGATGAGAAAAATGCCATACTGGAAATAAGGGCCGGCACAGGTGGTGATGAAGCTTCGTTGTTTGCCGGCGATTTACTGCGTATGTATTTAAAATATTGCGAAAAGAAGGGTTGGAAAACAGCTATCTTAAGTGAAAGCGAAGGAACCGTAGGCGGCTATAAAGAAGTGCAGGTAGAAGTTGTGGGCGATGATGTGTACGGCGTTTTAAAATTTGAAAGTGGCGTACACCGGGTACAACGGGTGCCTGATACAGAAGCAAGCGGCCGGGTACATACCAGTGCAGTAACCGTGGCAGTAATGCCCGAGGCCGAAGAAGTGGATGTGGAATTAAAAGAAAGCGATGTAAAAATGGAAACTGCCCGCAGTGGTGGCGCCGGCGGACAAAATGTAAACAAAGTTGAAACCAAAGTTTTTCTTACCCATAAACCAACGGGCATTGTGGTAATGTGCCAAACAGACCGTTCGCAACTGGGAAACCGTTTGAAAGCGATGGAAATGCTTAGAACACGTTTGTATGAAGCAGAGGTTAAAAAAGTGGAAGAAGCTACTGCACACATGCGAAAAAGCCTGGTTAGCACCGGCGACCGCAGTGCTAAAATAAGAACCTACAACTATCCACAGGGAAGGGTTACCGATCACCGTATTGGTTTAACGGTATATAATTTAGACTCGGTACTGAATGGTGAATTAAATGAATTTTTGGAAGCGTTGCAATTTGCTGAAAATGCCGAAAAATTAACAACGCAAAATTAAGGTTTATCATTTTTTAAATACCACATACCTTGATAAATATTAATCTCCTTCTGGTTTTTTTCTCAATATTATTTATCATCAAAAAAAATAAAAATTATGTTAGAAGAATTATTTAACCTCGTAAAAGGATCTGCGGGTGATTCGGTAATCAACAATCCTGATGTGCCAAACGAACACAACAATGAAGTGGTTGCAGAAGCAACAAATACCGTTGCATCCGGCCTTCGTAATATGGTTGCAGGTGGCGGTTTGCAAAACATTATCTCTTTATTCAACAATAAAGACCAACAAGACAATGGAGGTGGCGGCTTATTAAACAACCCCATTGTAAATATGATGATTGGGCATTTTACCGGTAAACTAACCAGTAAATACAATATTGGTGGTGCCCAGGCTAATAATGTTGCCA
>JANMWP010000696.1:0-6337 GCA_031394065.1 Chitinophagaceae bacterium | reverse complement strand
ACTGAAAATGAAGTGGATATCAATAATTATATTCTGGAAAGAAGTTATGATGGTATAAATTTTTCAGCCGCAGGTTCTGTATTGGCTAAAAATAATCAGGTGAATATCTATAATTACACAGATGTGAATGCCATAACAAATGCAGGCTCTTCAAAATATATTTACTACCGTTTAAAAATTACTGATAAAACCGGTCGCATTAAGTACAGCGAAATTGCAAAGATTACTTTAAACAAAACCGGCCCGCAAATAACCATTGGCCCCAATGTATTTACCAATTTTGTCTCGGTGTTTTCAACCGAAGCAATAAAAAATGTACTGGTGTATGATATGAATGGTAAACTGGTTTACCAGACTTCAAATATCACCGGTAATAAAATTTTTCTGCAAAATAATTTACCTAAAGGAATGTATTTGTTTAAAATAATAACAACCGGTGGGGTGGTAACAGAAAAATTGATGAAGTGATAAAACATACAGGTGCAATAATTTTTTAAACTGCAACCTGGTACACTCTTTTATTGCCGGAATAAATAATGGTGTTTCGGGTGATACGGATTTAATGATCTTTTATACGGTCCATTATGGTATTAAGCGAAGATTTTAATTTGCTGACAGCCGCATCAATTGCCAGTTCATAATTATTCCCCGCTGCTGTAACAGCAATTGAAGGCCGGCTTTCAACCCTTGCTTCCAATACACATTTTTTATCATCCTGCCCTTTTTTGTTCCCGTTTTCATCAGAGAGGTGAACCTCCAACCTTGTAATATGATTACTGAATCTGCTAAGTTTTTCTGTCAGGTGATTGTTTAATTTATTCCTGAATTCATCATGCAGGGTTAAACTCCTGTCTGTATTAAATTGAATGTTCATAGTACTGTTTTAGGGATTTATTTAGTTTAGTAATTAAGTGCTCCAAAAATATCCAGCAGGCTCATTTCATCGTAATTGACTGAAATTAATTTTCTATTTGTGTTCTCAGGCGTATGATTTGGGTTCATTTTTATTGCAGTATTACTAAAGTCTGTTATGCTTTTTATTTCAACTGCATCAGCCGGCGTGTTTGTATCAATCCTTTCATCGTGGGTTAGGTTTAAATAAGTGAATATCATATTGGTTGGATTTATTTTTCAAACCTAAAATTGGCGTGTTTTTTTGGAAAAACCGTTACAGGATTATCAGTAAAATTTACATCATTCATACTATGGCTGGGGCAGTAAAGTCAGATAAACTAATTAAATCTCCCTTATCTTTAGAAAAACAACCTCAACATGTTTAAACGATTCTTAATTTTATCGGTTGGGTATTTTTTATACTTGCCCTTTTGCTTTGCTCAAAAAAAGGGGATGCTGCCATTGACAGGTTTGCAATATTATGAGGAAGGCATATCAACACTATCAATGGCAATTAAAATTAACGGACAGCAACTGTATGGTAACCGCATACCTTTAAATCAGGAAATCGAGTTTAACTTTCAGCAACCATCCGGGGTTACTGCCGATAAGAAGAAAAATTATTTTATTGCTGCCGAATATTCGCTTGTATCTGCAAAAGGCGATGTGCTGCTAACCAATCCAAACCTGTTGTCATTAAATGAAGCAAAAGGCTTTACCGCCAAAGATCTTAAATTAATAACTGTTAAATTCAATATTGCGGAGGGGTTGATACAACCCAATTCAAAAGCCACCATCAAGATCCGTTTGTATGATATGAAAAGTAAAAACCAGTTAAGACTGGAATATCCTGTAAGTATTTCCTATCCCCGTGAAACCATCTGGCTTACCAAATCTGCGCAAACACTTAAATCGCCGCCTGGGTCTATGTTTATGGTTACCGATATTCAGCCAAAAAGCCTGGCTTTTTCTGTTGATACGGCAGTAAAGTCTGATCCAAAAATGAATTATATGAACCTGGATATTTCGAAAATAGGAGGAACAGATGTGATCAGTATGTTACAGGGCAAAGATTATTTTTGGGTGTACGACAGCACTTATAAAGAAATAAAAATTAAGGAAATACTTTTAAAAAAAGTTGGTGGCGCTATGGAAGGTGGCAATGTCAATTGCACGGTTAAAATTCCTTTCAGATTAAAAACCGACAAAAGAAAAGGATATATTGTACGCTATCGTTGGGAGAGTGCAGACAAAAAGCAGGTGATGGATATTGTGGTTACAAACTGATATTTTGGATACTTTATTTCATCAGCATTACCTGCAAAGATGATTATACAGAATGCTTAGTAAAACTTCTGTTGAGAAATTTATAAATTTTTATTAATCCACATTGTGTTAATAATTTAACAATCACATTCTAAGATTTAAATCTTTACTTACTGTTTAAACTTATATACTTATGAGAAAAATTAGACTGTTTACAAAGAGTATTATTGTTTTGTTTGCTTTTTTTATTTCTTTAACTTCTGTTGCACAGGTTATCATCACCACAACCGCAACGGCTTATACACAAAATTTTAATACACTAAAAGCTACAGCCGGTACGTCAACTACTTTACCAACCGGCTGGAAGTTACTGGAAACCGGAACAAATGCAAATACATCCTACACAACAGATGCCGGTTCATCTACCACAGGTGATACCTACAGTTATGGTACCGGAACCGCTACCGAAAGGGCTTTTGGTACTTTAAATTCGGGCTCTTTAAATTCTACTATAGGAGTGCAGATTAAAAACAGTACCGGCCTTACCATTACTTCATTAACCATTTCATATACCGGCGAGCAATGGCGATGCGGTACTGCAGGCAGAACCGATCAACTGGACTTTCAATACAGCCTTAATGCAACTTCCTTATCTACCGGTACATGGGTTGATAATAATGCGCTGGATTTTGTTTCTCCCAGCACAACAAGTGTTGGTGCAAAAGATGGTAATGCTGCTGCCAACCGTACTTTACGAACTGCTGTTATCAGTGGTTTAAGTATTGCCAACAATGCAATCTTCTGGCTGCGCCTGAATGATTTGGATGCCAGTGGTGCAGACGACGGATTGGCTATGGATGATTTTTCAATTCAGTTAAACGGGGGAGATGTAACACCGCCGGTCATTTCAATTTTAAATCCTGCAAATGCATCAACAGGTATTGCACTTAATGGAAACCTGGTAATTACTTTCAATGAAAACATTCAGAAAGGAACAGCTGGGAATATTGTAGTAAAAAGAACAAGCGATGCTGCAATCATAAATACTACGGCAGTTACAGCTGCAACAGTTACAATAAGCGGGGCTGCGGCAACCATACCTTTCTCGGGCCTTGCTTACAGCACTGCCTATTATGTAGAAATGCCTGCGGCTACTTTTAAAGACCTGGCCGGAAATAATTTTGCAGGTATTACTGGTTCGGCAACCTGGTCGTTTACCACATTGCCGGCTCCGTCAGCAACAGTTGCAGTTAATCCTGCTTCACTTGATTTTGGTTTTGTTGCAGCAGGTTCAATATCTGCCAATAAGAATTTCAGTTACACAACAACCAATATTACGGCAGCATTAACACTTACATCTCCAACAGGCTTCGAAATTTCGAAAGACGGAACTGCATTTGCAGCATCACTTAATTATACAACAACAGAAGCACAAGCGGGGCAAACTGTTTATGTAAGGTTTATACCAGCAACCGCTAATACCAATTACAATGCACTTATCAATTTTGCAAGTACCGGTTTAAATGATAACAAGGAACAGCTCATTGGTAATTCAAATGTTACTGCAGGGCCGCTTAATTTTTATTTTGGAAATCTGCATGCACACAGCAGCTATTCCGATGGTAATAAAGACAATACCTTACTTGTTCCTGCTGATGATTATGCATTTGCTAAGAACTCTCTTTGTTTCGATTTCCTGGGCCTCAGCGAACATAACCATTTGGCAGCCGGCATGCATTTAGCCGATTGGCAACCGGGCCGTACCCAGGCTGCAACTGCCACTACATCAACCTTTGTAGGAATGTATGGTATGGAGTGGGGGGTAATAAGCGGCGGAGGGCACGTAATTGTTTATGGTGTAGATTCTCTGATAGGTTGGGATCCGGGCGAATACCAGATACTGGTTCCAAAAAGTGTTTACAAGGGTAGTGGCGGTTTGTTTGATATTATTAACCGGCATGGTAATAATGCATTGGCAACTCTGGCGCATCCCAACAGCACCGACTACAATGACCTGTTAAACGGTACTTACGACCTGGCAGCAGATGATGCCATTGCAGGCAGTGCAGTAGAAAGCGGACCCGCATTTTCAACCAATATCACTTATTCCGATCCCGGTACTTCCATGTCGTATTTAAGTTATTATAAAAACATGTTGTCAAAAGGATATCATCTTGGCCCAACCATAGATCATGATAACCACAATCTTACTTTTGGAAGAACAACCAGATCACGTTTGGTGGTAATGGCACCATCTTTAACCGAAAACAGTTTACTGGATGGTATGCGTAAAATGCGTTTTTATGCTTCGCAGGATTGCAGTGCTAAAATTACTTTTACTGTTAATAGTGAATCTATTGGTAGTATCGTTACCAAAGTTGGTGCACCCGCTATTTCATTGGGCAGTATTACAACCAACCCGGTAACCAATGTAAATGTGATGTATGGTGTACCGGGCAGTGGCACGGCAGCAACCATACTTACCAGCAGCACCAGTGGCAGTTTTAGTTTTACAGATAATGGGTTGGCCAATTTATCGCAGCGCTATTATTACCTGGATATTACAGAAAGTGATGGTGCCAGAATTGTTACCGCACCCATTTGGTACACCCGTAATGATGCTGCTCCGTTCAGTAATACAACCATCACCTCATTCTTTACCATTAACGAAGCAAACAGGGTAGTATTAAAGTGGACAACAGAAAACGAAATATTGAACCAGGTTTTTGATATTGAGCGTTCTGATAATTATGGCAGAACCTATACTAAGATCGGAACCCTTGCGGGCAAAGGAATTGCTGATGCAGTATCCAATTATGGTATCGTTGATCAGCAGCCCCTGACCGGAGTTGCCTATTACAGGTTGGTACAAAAAAATACAAAAGGCGATATTAGTTTTACCGATATAAAAACAGTTGACCGCAGCACCATACCGGTATCTTACTTTACTATTTTTCCAAACCCGGTACATGGTATTTTAAATGTAAAGATAAAAGCCACTGCTGCTGAAAGAACGGCTGTTGAAATTTTTGATATGGCTGGAAGAAACATGGTTACGCAACCTGTTGCACTTGTTGCCGGCGAACAAAATGTGCCTGTTGATATGGGCAGGTTACAAAAGGGCAGTTATATTTTAAAACTGAGTTTAGGCGGAAAGACAACTACGCAAATGGTTAATAAATTTTAAACTAAGCACAGATAGTAAAGTCTCCGGTAATTTGCCGGAGGCTTTTTTTATTAAAATTTAATGCCTGTTCTTTATAATCCTATTTCAACTCCGGTACTAAAGTTATAGGTATCGGTAGGTACGCCAACAGCAGGAGAGGCATCGTACTGGTAATTCCATTTTATAACTACTGCAATTTTTTTGCTGGCTGCTATTTTGTAGCTGCTTTGGTTAAGCAGGCGGTAATCTCCTGCATCAAACAATACGGGCTGGTAATAGGTGGTTGATATAAACTCGGTTTGTTTATTTGGTAAAAAAGTAATGGACAAATAATTGCTGCTGCGCCAGTCATATATCTGCCTGGGTGTATTGGTTTCTTTTTCTATTTCGTACATGGGCAATGTGCCTGCATAAATGCGTAATTTTTGCGAACCCAGTATCTTAAACCTTGGCCCTGCACCAATTAAAAACCTGAACTTTATTTTAGTAACCACGTTTTGTTGTAATTGTGTAAATGCTTCCAGCCGCACTACTTTGGTAAGTTTATAATTATACCGGAAATGCAGAAATCCATAATCAACAAAAGACTGCTGATCGCCTTTTAAAAAACCATAACCACCTAAAAAAAGTACAGGCTTTTTGGCGATTTGTATTGCACATGTGCATGGGCATTTACTGCAAAAACTTTTTGTCCGTAATTGGTAAGTGCAAAATCTCCGCCCAGGGTACCTGCCCAGCCGGTGGTATCGGTTTGGTAACGTTCGCTTTCCATATTAACAATCTGACCATTGCTGCTGTTTACAAGGCCAAAGCTTACTATTGTAATCAATAAAAACAGGAAAAGCCTTCTCATTTTTGTTGCAGGTAAATTTTGGTAATGTATCAGTTTGAAAAGCTGTCAGTCTGAGCTTGTCGAAGACGGGTTAGTTTTATATAGTCCAGGTTTCGACAAGCTGCTAATGACAAGTATTTTACAAGGTTGATAAACAATTTTTTACAAAATTGAATTTA
>JANMWP010000363.1:0-4107 GCA_031394065.1 Chitinophagaceae bacterium | reverse complement strand
TCTTTCTGTAATAAAGAAGTATCCTCATAAATGATTTTTTTCTGCGCCTGTGCGGCAGATAAAAACCCCATCAGCAAAAACGATATGTAAATAATTTTACGCATTTTCTTTCTTCAACCGGTTGATGATGCCATCGGGTTGAATATAATAACCTTTGCGGTGTAAACGGATAGGGAGGATAACAAAATACCAGATTATAAATGCAGAGGAAACGGATAAGATGCTGATGCTTGCCCAAACCGGCAGACCGGTATTATTTGCCTTATCATAGGTCTGGCTCATTAAATGGGTAACATAACTTTCAAAAAATGCAGCTACAATAAATATGGGTACCAGGCTTATTAAAATTTTGGCTGCATCTTTTGCATTTCGTTTAAATGAAACCAGGCGGCTGTAAGTGCCCGGAAATAAAATACCTGCAGCAAGCACCAGGCCTGCGGTTGCTGAAATTACAATAGCCGAAATTTCTAAAGTACCATGTATCCATATTACCATTACCGATTTAATACCCAGTCCTTTTGCAAAAAACATGTATTGAAATGAACCAAGCATGATGCCATTGGTCCACATGATCATCATGGTAAAAAGGCCCAGCGTAAAGCCACCGATAAAAGCTTTAAATGCTACACTGATATTGTTGAAGCCAATCCAGACAAACATCGAAAAAGGGTTGCCATCTTTGTAAACACCAAAGGGATCGCCTTTGTCAATATTTTCCTCAGTCATATTCACATATTTATCGCCCAGTACACCCCTTACAAAGTCAGGATTTTCTTTGGATGAAAAAACACCGATGGCAACAAACAATACAAATACAATGGTTGTAAATAAAAAAATGCGGTGATACCTTTTAAACAACAAAGGCAATTCGTATTTCCAGAAAATAAAAATACGGCTGTATTTTTCTTTTTTGTTTTTGTAAATACTTTGATAAATGCCTGCAGCAATACCGTTTATCCAACGGGTAACTTTACTTTTTGGATAAAAAGTTTTTGCATAACTCAGGTCGTCAATTAAATTAACAAACCGTTCTGCAGTTTCATCCGGGTTATCGGTAGGTGAATCCTGGTATTTATTCCATTTTTCGGCATTCTTTTTAATAAACATGGCTTCCCTCATGGTAAAAAATTACGTTTTTTAAGAAGAGTCTTAGTTTTAATTGTCGTTTTAATTAATGAGTTGTCAGCCTGAGCTTTTCGAAGGCGGGTTACCAAAGAAATCATACCGGCTTCGACAAGCTCAGCCTGACAACTTTTCAAACTGAAACAATACCGGGTTTTACATTAAGTCTCTAAATTCAAGCTTTTTTGATTCATAAAAAAATTCATGTTTTGGTGCTTCTGTAACCGGCAATTTGTAATTTGCAGTATATGGGCATCATTCAAATCAGTACCGCATTTAATATTGACCTGGAATTTGAGATTGCAGAATTTCATAAAAGGCTGCTGGCTTATTTAATTGACTTTGGCATTTTACTTATTTTTTTGTACAGCATGAAATATGTGCTCTATAATCAGTTTTTATTAAATTGGGATGAAACTGCGGGCATTGATATCCTCATCATATCCTTACCCATGCTGTTATATTCTTTACTCACCGAATTGTGGTTTAACGGACAAACCATCGGAAAAAAAATACTGTCGATACGGGTAATAAGCCTGGAAGGTGGCGAACCAACTTTTGGCCAGTTTTTATTAAGATGGGTCACCCGTTTTTTTGAATGGCCTTTTTTTTTCGGGTATATCGCTTTTTCAACAACCGGTATTCTGGCTTATTGCTTTATTACGGGCATGCTGGGCATTGCAGTGGTCATCATCATATCTGTTACCAAAAAAAACCAGCGACTGGGCGATCTGGCTGCCGGCACGGTGGTGGTAAATACCAAATCGGCATTAACACTGGCCGATACTGTTTTTATGCAGATTAACACTACCGATTACAAAGTGATGTTTCCACAGGTAATGCGGCTGAGCGACCGGGATATCAATACCATTAAAGGCGTATTAACACAGGCCGGCAAAAGAAATAACTATGATATGTGCAACCGGGTTTCGATGAAAATAAAAGAAGTGTTGCAGATAAATTCTGATATGCATGTGGACCAGTTCTTGGAAAAACTACTGGCAGATTACAATTACCTGGCAACAAAAGAATAAATTTCTGAGAATTAATTAGTATGCGTAACTGTCCTGAAAAAATTCCACGCTACTAATAAAAAGAATAGCCCGCCAAATACAATCCCGATAATGGAACAGGTGCGACCGGCATTTAAAGAATTGTAACTTGATGAGGAATACAATTCCGGAGTTGCCTGATATAATTTAGTATCCTTACCGGCAAGCACCAAACTAATAATTCCACAGATAAGACCTACACCAAAACAACTGCTTACAATAGATATAATTCCTAAAACAAGGCATGCTGTTGCATTGGGAAGATTGCTCTGCTGAAAATCTGATGAATTCAAATTTTGGTTGAGTATTTATCAGTTACTTTATTAATTACCTGGCAACAAAAGAATAGTTGTTGTACTTAATAAAAAAGACTTTCGGATTGAATGCTTTTTTATCAGCCGTTAACGCCAGCTTCCTAAACTCATGCTTCCAACAAATATTAATAAAAAGAGAAGTAACAGCAGCCACAAACAGCCAAGTATTAAACCAATAATGCTGCAGGTTCTGCCGGCATTGGATTGGCTGTAGCTTGCGCTGGTATAAAGATCGGGAGTAGCCTGATATAATGCCCTGTCTTTATTACTTAATACCAAACCAATAATGCCGCATACTACACCAGCAATAGCCGATACATAACATATACTGGTAACGATAGAAATGATACCCAATACCAATGCAGCTGTTGCATTAGTAAGATTTACCTGTTGGTTTTGATTATTATTAGGTGTTATTAAATTCTGCTGCTCGTTCATTTTGCTGATTTTAGTTTTGGTTTATTTTTCTAAAGATAAAGAAATTATCTGTGCAGGGAAATCAATTTGACAATATAACTTACCACTATTGTGGCAGTGCAAATCAAATAGCCATACTTCAGCATTAAATGCCCGTTTTTCCACTTTTTTACTACGTACATCAGTAACATGCATAATAGCAGTAAAATTGGAATTAGTGGCGGATACATTTTAAAACTTTCAGCAAAATTACCTTTAAGCAACAGTACAATACTCCGTTGAAATCCACAGCCCGGACAATCTACATGCGTCAGTTGCTTAAATATACAGGGCAGTTGGTGTGCTTCAAGCCAGGTTGTGATATTTAATAAAGTGAAAGTCATACCCCTAACCCCTAAAGGGGAATTTTATGTTTTGCACCTGGTTACCAATTACAAATTACTAATTCCTTAATACGCCCTTGCAAACAAAACCCTTTGCACACTTGACTTTCCGGTTAAAATACATTTACCTTCCTCCTGCTTATTGTTCATCGGTATACAACGGATGGTTGCCTTGGTTTCATCTTTTATCTTCTCTTCGGTTTCGGAAGTACCATCCCAATGGGCTGATATAAACCCGCCTTTTTCATCCAGTATCTTTACAAAATCATCCCAGTCATCTGCGGTGGTTATATTTTCATTTCTAAAAGCAAGTGCCTTGTTGTACATGTTCTGCTGAATTTCGTCCAGCAGCTTTACAATGGTACCGGCCAGCCCTTCCATTGGCATACTGTTTTTTTCTTTGGTATCACGCCTGGCCACTTCCACTACCTGGTTTTCCATATCACGCAGACCCATGGCAATTCTTACCGGCACACCTTTTAATTCATGCTCGGCAAATTTCCAGCCGGGACGGCTGTTATCGCTGTTATCATATTTAACCCGTATGCCCAATGCTTTTAGTGATGCAATGATCTCGTTGGCTTTTGCATCAATGGGTGCTTTGCTTTCTTCGCCTTTATAAATTGGTACAATCACCACCTGGAACGGTGCAATTTTTGGTGGTAGTATCAATCCCTGGTCATCGCTGTGTGCCATTATCAATGCACCAATTAAACGGGTAGAAACACCCCAGGAAGTTGCCCAAACATATTCCTGCTTATTTTCTTTGGTTAAAAACTGTACATCAAATGCTTTGGCAAAATTTTGTCCCAGGAAATG